>NZ_CACA01000048.1:0-18929 GCF_000180455.1 Kamptonema sp. PCC 6506 | reverse complement strand
AGTAACCTGATTCAAAGTCTGCGATCGCAAAACTGTTGTCAAATACGGACTGTTGCTGCTGTGCAATTAGACCGATTTTGCCGCAACCAAAGGCGATGCGACTGTCGGGGCCATTTGGGGTGGGGCTCAATCCAGCAGCAGCTTGAAGTTCTAAGACGTTTTCTTGAGCGTTGAAAGTCCAAATTATAGTTGAGGCTGCGTCCAGATGATGTACTGCTGCTGAGCAACAAGGGCCGAGGATTTCTTCGGGATGGCGAGTGAGGGCGATACCCACATCAGCCGTCAATGCTGTTAAGCGCGATCGCTCTGCGGCGGCCTCTTCTAGGCGTTTGCGATCGCTGATATCTTCCACCAAAGATAGGATTGTGAAACTGTCGCGGCTGCGAATAATCGAATTAAACCAGTGACACCAAATTGTTTGTCCGCTTTTGGTATAATTGCGATTAATTGAAGTATTGCTATTACCAGCTAAAAGTTGAGCGATCAAACCATTAACAACTTCCGCATCCTCTGGGTAAATTAAGGGAAAATCGCTCGGTGGTTTACCCATCACTTCTTCGGCACTCCAGCCAAATATTTCCTCGGCTCGTTTTGACCACTGGATAATCCGAAATTGTTCGTCCCATCCAATCATTGCCAGCGGACTATTGGCGGCATTTAACCATAATAAATCAGTGGATCTGCGTAGCTGTTCAGTTGTCTGCTGTTGCCAGCGGTAATGGGGAGTTATATCTCTGCCGACGCTAAAAACTCGTGCATTCCCGCTACCGTCCTCTACCAGCGTATAAGCTGTTTCGTAAACTTTCATATTGCCATCGCTGGCGATCGCTTCGTGAATTGCGATTCTCTTTTCACCGGTGAGTAATACTTGTTCCAGGCAGGGATCTATCTGTGAGATTATATATTTTAGCCCTGGATTATTAGGGTATAATTTTATTAATTCGAGATTATTTTTACCGAGAATTTCAGCAGGTTCTAATCCCAGCCAAGCGAAAGCAGCAACAGGATTAATTAATACATACTTCCGCTCTTGATTGTACTCTATGAAGGCATCCGCAGAAGTAGCTAAAAATGTTTCAAACCAGTTCATTGCTTCCTTCATAATTGGTAGTGTAAACTGTGAAAACTTAAGCGTTAAATAGCTATAGAAACCGCTTTCAGCGGTTAGGGGCTAGGGGCTAGGGGCTAGGGACTAGGGAAGAAGAGGAAGAAGGGAATAGACTTAAGGGTTTGAGGAAACTAGAATGTCCTAACCACCTTGGCGATCGCAACTTGAACATCCTGGGGAAGATCGCAGCAAAAAAACAAAGAAAGAAATTTCCCCATCCCCTCGTAAGAGAGGGAGGTAGGGGGGAAAGGTCTTTTTCGCTCTTCATACAAAATCGGGATGCTCCCTAAAAAAAATAGTCTATCTAACAAATATATTTTTGATGTATCTTAGCCTGCTGGCCTCCACCAAAATTTAATAACAGCTAAAAAATTAATAATTAATTTTTCTTATTTAAGGGCTAACCTTAGCATATTATAGCTAGCGCAGTAAACAAAACAGGACTTACGCACTCAACCAAAGAAAGCGGGTTTTTTGACGAAAATACTTCGCCCGTACTCACCGATGCTCTCAAAAACCCGGTTTCTGGGACTCCCTGCGTAAGTCCTAAAGTATTTAACCGGACATGATATAAGTCCTACAAAACTTACCCATTACAAACGCCAGCCTCACTTGCCCTAACATACTGCAAGTGAGGCTGGCGTTAGGAAATCTGTCCCGATCGTCTGGGCGATCGCGTCTTTACAAATTTCTCCAGCGCGATCGCGGGTAGAACTACATCATACCCATGCCGCCCATGCCGCCCATACCGCCCATACCGCCCATACCGCCCATACCGCCCATGCCGCCCATATCGCCCATGTCGCCGCCACCGCCGGCTTTCTTGGGTTCAGGCTTTTCGACAACTAGGGCTTCGGTAGTCAAAACCATCCCAGCAATGGAACCAGCATTTTGCAAAGCCGATCGCACTACTTTGGCGGGGTCAATAATACCAGCAGCGATCATGTCTACATATTCGCCGGTGAGCGCATTGTAGCCGAAGTTAAAGTCGAGATCGCGGACGTGCTCGACGACGACAGTGCCTTCAACGCCTGCATTGTCAGCTATTTGGCGCAAAGGTGCTTCTAAGGCTCTCGCTAGGATGTCTGCACCGATTTTTTCTTCATCATAGAGGCTGTCTCTGATATCTTTGATTTTGGTGGCTAAGTGAATTAAAGTTGTACCGCCACCGGGAACGATGCCTTCTTCTACGGCGGCTTTGGTAGCGTTGAGAGCATCTTCAATCCGCAGGGTACGATCTTTAAGTTCAGTTTCGGTGGCTGCGCCGACTTTAATAACGGCGACTCCGCCAGCTAATTTGGCAATTCTTTCTTGGAGTTTTTCTTTGTCGTATTCTCCATCGGTATCTGCAAGTTGCTTGCGAAGTTGGACGATGCGTTTTTCGACATCTCCTTGGCTGGTTTCGCCGGCGACAATGGTGGTGCTTTCTTTATCGATGGTGATTTTACGGGCTGTGCCCAACATTTCCAAGGCGACTGTATCTAGGCTGAGTCCGACTTCTTCGGAGATCAGTTGGCCGCCTGTGAGGACGGCGATATCTTGAAGCATAGCTTTGCGGCGATCGCCAAATCCAGGTGCTTTAATAGCGGCGACGTTGAGTACGCCTCGCGCTTTATTAACTACCAGCGTTGCTAGGGCTTCGCCTTCAATATCTTCGGCGATAATTAGTAAGGGTTGACCTGTACGAGCAATTTTTTCGAGAACTGGTATTAATTCCTGAATGACGTTAATTTTTTTGTCCGTAATCAGGATGCGGACGTTTTCATATTCAACTTCCATGCGATCGCCATTGGTGACGAAGTAGGGGGAAAGATAACCCCGATCTAACTGCATCCCTTCGACTACTTCTAGTTCTGTAGACAGAGATTTGGATTCTTCTACAGTGATTACGCCATCTTTGGTAACGCGATCCATTGCTTCGGAAATCATCGCGCCAACTTCTTCATCATTGCCGGCGGAGATGGTAGCGACTTGGGCGATCGCAGCCCCTTCTACTGGCTTGGCGATTTTCTCAATTTCTGCTACCAAATGAGCGATACTTCTGTCAATACCGCGACGTAAAGCTACGGGATTTGCACCTGCGGCTACGTTTTTCAAACCTTCGCGAATTAATGCTTGGGCGAGGACTGTGGCTGTGGTAGTGCCGTCGCCTGCGATATCTTTAGTTTTTGAGGCTACTTCTTGAATCAGGCGAGCTCCCGTATTTTCTAAGGGATCTTCGAGTTCGATTTCTCTAGCAACGGTGATACCATCGTTAACAATGTGGGGTGCGCCGTACTTCTTTTCAAGTAGGACGTTGCGGCCTTTAGGCCCTAGTGTGATGCGGACGGCATCGGCGAGGGCGTTAACGCCGCGCTCTAGTGCCTTTCGGGATTGATCGCTAAATGCTACTATTTTGACCATATTTAGTCTCCTATTGCTTCCATTAGCAAATTTAGCACTCTGTGGCGCTGAGTGCTAAAAAGTGGAAGGGCGGTTATCCGTCCCTGTTAAGAATTAAAAATTAAAAATTAAAAATTAAAAATTTATAGAATAAGAATTTACGTAACGCCGCCCTCTGGGGGGTAAAGATACCCCCCAGAGGGCGGCGTTACGGATGTCTATTTTTATTATAATTTTGAGATAAAATCCCAATCTGAAGGGTTGGGTTCTGGATCTGTATCTTCGGTTTTTTGTGGTAATTTACCCGTATCGAGTAAAGATTGATATTCTCCTGAATCAACCCATTTAAATAGTTCTGCCATTCGCATTACTGACCAGGAAAGACGAAATTCCATGAAGCTAAATACTTTAGTAATTTGATCTATACTATCAAGGTTAGTAGCCATAAATTCACGGGCTTGATCTTCAAAATCGTTGATAGTATCATCTGTTAAATATTCTTCTGGTATTCCTGCTACTTTCATTAGAGTTGTAATTGCTACTTCCATATCTTGACAAGCTAATAAACCGGAACGATCGGCGGTAAATTTAGACATGACTACCCAATTGAGGAGGGCAAGTTCTAATCCATTTGAGGCAATTGCACCTAGTCCGAAGGTTGTACTAGCAATCAGTCCTTTAATAGCGGGCAGGACATAGACCATTTGTTGATAGGTCATATATTTGCCTTTGATGCGAATGAGTTCGTGTCCAAGGAGAAAGCATAGTTCTTCATTTGTCAACCATTCCATTGCTTCTAAGTTGACACCAATTGTCGGTTTTTCTACGCCGAAGGCATAGGTACCAATCTGTCCTCTGCCGGGGGAAAGATAGAGTTCTGGTAAGGGGTTAACGTCTAAGATTTGGCAGGTTTCAATAAAGGGATTGTAGAGTTTAGGAAAGTTTCTGGGCGTGACTTTAAATTCACTACCCAAGGTTTGCATTCTGAGGATGCGTTCTATGCCATATTCGTTGACTTTTTTCATCAAAAATGATAGTCCTGGCATTTTTTCGAGGGATGCTAGGGCCTTACGGTCGAAGGGATGTTGATAGATTTCGGGATTGATTCTGATGAAGCGTTTGTCGGTCATTGATTTGGCTGTGGGTGGGGGATGGCTGTTATGGATTTTATCAGATTGGGGAGGTTTGTAATATTTAGGACTTGCGCTGATGGCCCCAGAAACCGGGTTTTTGAGATTGTATGTGGGTAATAACGAAGTATTTTTGTAAAAAAACCCGGTTTCTTTGGTTGGGTGCGTAAGTCCTGATATTGATATTTGATAGTAAAAAATTCTTGATGATGATAATTATTTTTTTATTATCAAAAAGCCACTACAGTAGGATATCGGTATCGAGCGGGTAGTTTATTCCCATTGCTGCAATATAGATTAAATTATACATCTGTGGTTGTTAGTTTCAATCCCTAATAGGGATTTAGTTTAATTGCGGCTCAGAAAACATTGGTGCGATCATGGCTGCGAAAATCAGTGAGTTTCAATCCCTAATAGGGATTTAGTTTAATTGCGGCAGCTTTTTCCCCTCCCAAATAACAATGTCCTATGGTTTCAATCCCTAATAGGGATTTAGTTTAATTGCGGCGCAGCTAAATTTGCTGGAATCTGAAGAGGATAATGTTTCAATCCCTAATAGGGATTTAGTTTAATTGCGGCAATAAGTACAATTCTGTTGATGAGATTGTTAAGTTGTTTCAATCCCTAATAGGGATTTAGTTTAATTGCGGCGCGGCGCATTTCGAGGCACTATATCTACGCGGGGTCTAAGGTTTCAATCCCTAATAGGGATTTAGTTTAATTGCGGCTTCAAAAACTTTTATTCTCTGGCTCTCATAGAATGAAGCCTCGTTTCAATCCCTAATAGGGATTTAGTTTAATTGCGGCATATTTTGCTTTCAGTGCATCAAGCATTAGGAATAATGTTTCAATCCCTAATAGGGATTTAGTTTAATTGCGGCAGATGTGTTGATAGTTTGCATCACTCCGTCCCGGTTTCAATCCCTAATAGGGATTTAGTTTAATTGCGGCAGTTCATGTTGCCTTGACTGCGAGCGATGTACTGCCGCAATGTTTCAATCCCTAATAGGGATTTAGTTTAATTGCGGCTCTAGAAGCTCCTTTAATTAGCTTTCTGACATTTAAGAGTTTCAATCCCTAATAGGGATTTAGTTTAATTGCGGCCTAAGGGAAGAAAGTGTTCTTGCGGACACAATTCTGTTTCAATCCCTAATAGGGATTTAGTTTAATTGCGGCATTCTTCATTCCTATCATTCATATACTTAGTGTTTAAGGTTTCAATCCCTAATAGGGATTTAGTTTAATTGCGGCAGAGCCAGAAGTTCCAAAACCAATACCGTCAGCGTTTCAATCCCTAATAGGGATTTAGTTTAATTGCGGCGGCAAAGATTCTCTAGCTTGCCTTCTTCACCTACTAGGTTTCAATCCCTAATAGGGATTTAGTTTAATTGCGGCCGTCGGTTTATGAAACCCTTACTATATTTAGTTTTCAAGGTGCAGTTTCGGGAACCTGATCTAAAAGTATCATTCCAGCCATCGACTTGTCAATACCATCCGCAAAACTTTTCCGTAAATCCTTATCCTGTAAAGGTTCCAGCCATTGCGGGAATCGTTTTTAAAAGTCAGGGGCATCAAACCCTTATCCCAGTTGCGTTACAGCCGAAAAATTTGATACCCCAAAAATTACACCTACCGATTCCCGCAAACTAGGCAAAAAATATACTCCTGTCCGCTGGTGCAATCCCGCCAATGCGCTCAATCTTACCCCGACAGCAAGCACACAGAGGAATGAACAGAATACTATCCTCTTCCGGCTTGATGATTTTAGCAAGGCGCGATCGCATTTCCAACTCTACCCCAGCGTCAATATTCCCGCCCCAAAATTCACAGCCAAAGGCAACAGTTTCAACCATTGCAAACCCAAAATCGGTTCAGGAATCCCCGAACCTACCAACACAGGAATCACATATTCCTGTCCATCCAGTACAACTTTACCCTCATAAATATCAAAAAAATCAATACCCCGCGCCGTCTGCATCGTTCGATTGCGTTCAAGCAAAACCCAACCCAAACTTTCAGCATCTTGAGTATCAAGGGCCAGCAAACCTGTAGTAAAGCCAGTATCTAATAACACATCAATCGGGAAACTCTCCCCATCTAATGCAATTAAATCAATCTCAAAAATCAGTTCTCCAACTTCACCAAACCTACCATCAATCATATATTACCACAAGCTCCCGTCTCATTGAGCCGGAATGTCACCAGCCAACCACTAGGATACTTTTCACGAGCCTTTTGTGCAGCTACTTCCTCATCGAGATCGATAAAATAATCCCCACTATCCGGCTCAATAATCATAAACCAGTTATAGTGTTCATCCATCAGTTTAGGACAAATTATATCAAAAATTGCTTGGCTACGCTGACAGCGTTCATCTCGTTCAGCTTTGCGCCTAGCTAACTCCTCTGACGGTATCGTAAATTCAGGAAATAACCTACCTCGGCGACGAGGACGATTTGATGTTGTTTGAGTCATAGCTAGATTTGGTTATTCAATATATTTGTAATTATATCCAAAACCTTACACTTAGTGTCAATTAATCAATTTGTAATCAATTTGTAGGGTGCATCAAAGGTTAATGCACCCTAGTCTATAGGCTACCGATTCCCGCAAACTAGGCAAAAAAGATACTCCTGTCCGCTGGCGCAATCCCGCCAATGCGCTCAATCTTACCCCGACAGCAAGCACACAGAGGAATAAACAGAATACTATCCTCTTCCGGCTTGATGATTTTAGCAAGGCGCGATCGCATTTTCGCATACTGCGTCTCATTCAAATCGGCACACTCAAACCCACTGTACTGCATCCATTGACCGTAAGACTTAAGAATCTTGTGAATCTTAGTCCGGCGTTTATCTTCAGGAACATCGTAACAAATGAAAAAGTACATAACTACCTCAAAACTAAAGGTGGATATTGATCGATTTCGCCCATCAAATATTTCGCCAACAATCGCGCCTGAATTTCAAAAGCTTCTTGATAAGTACACTTCTTCCCCAAAACTGGATGCTTAAACTCAGACTGCTTTTTCTTCTCATAGGCTTTCAGAAACTCTTTCCGTCCCTCCACCGACAACCGCACCACATTACTAATCGGTTCCACCGTAAAATCATTAATAGTAATAATGCGGCGGTTAATCGCATTAAAAATCATATTATCCGCCACCAATGGGCGAAACTCCTCCATCAAATCAAAAGCCAAACCCACGCGGCCATAGCGTTGCACGTGAAGATAGCCCAAATAAGGGTCAAAACCCACAATATTAATCGCACTTTGCACATCGTGACGTAGCAAAGTGTAAGCAAAATTCATCAAAGAATTAACGGGATCTGTGGCTGGTCGATGTCGAGGTTTAAATACAAACCCTTCAGCCCGAATTAATTGGTTAAAAACCCCAAAATAAGCCGCACTTCCAGCACCTTCCAACCCTCGCAAAGAATCAATATTATGAGTTTTGTCAATTTTGACAATAATGTCAGAAATCCGATCGATTGCTGATTCCAGATTTAGTTCGGAATGATCCCGCTTAGTTTGGGTTAAACTATTGCGATAATTCTTCAACTTCCCCCGAATAAAACCCTGAACAACGTGAATCGCTTGGGGAGTTTCCCCTGCTGCTTTCCACTGGGCATTACGCACGAAGATATTTTTACTTAACTCTGGTTCTAGCTTACCTAAAAAGTGTCCAGTATCCGAGAGAAAAGTCAGCGGAATTTTCCGCTGCATAAGTTCATCAATCGCAGCGGGGGAAATCGTCGCCCGTCCCATAATTACTACGCCGTCTAAATGAATTAACGGCACATCTTGTAAGGTTTGATTTTTGAGCTTAACGTTCAATCGTTCATCAGTTTTGCCAATAAAAACATCATCTTGATTGATGTAAAGTGTTCCCATGATTGTGACTCCTAAGTATGAGGTTTTTATGTTGTCGATTGCCATTTTGTGGTTGGCTATTCGGTTAATCCGTTAGTCCGCCAGGGGTTAAAACCCCTGTCTAATATGTAAAGTCCTCTGAAGAGGACTAATGATTTTTTTAGATTAGTTTCTTAGTCGGTTTTAACTGACTTTCGCTATGAGTGGGGGTTTTAACTCCCGGCGGGTGATTAGACAAAGCTAAGGATTAATTAACTTCTTGATAGCGCGTCATTTTCTGAGCAACTTGAGGTAAACATTGCTCTTTCAAGCTGCAACCTTGACACCTTTTACTGTAAATAGCTGGCGGCATCTTACCAGTTTGTAGTAAGATTTGTAAGGTTTTAACAGTCGCGATCGCGCTTTGTCTTAACTGTGCCGAAATCTCCACCAATTGCCGTTGATGAGATTGAGCATAATAGACATAACCCTGAGTAATTGTTTGTCCCGTCATCTCCTCCAAACACAAAGCTTGAGCGCAAACTTGTAACTCATCATTATCCCATTCACCCTTCTTTCCCCGCTTATATTCAACCGGGTATAACTTACCCTCCGCCGACTCAATTAAATCCGATTTACCAATCAGTTGATATTTTTCCGACTTAAGCCAAATCGCCCTAACTTGCCAAGTTTCATCGCGGTTAATCTCACCCATAGTATGCACCCGCTCGTGCAAACTTGTCCCTTCAATAGTATATTGATTATCCGAAAATTCCCCCGCACAAAACATTCGCCAACAGCGGTGAGGACAATAGCTGTACTGATTCAGCGCCGCAATAGAAACGTAGTCAATTTCATTCATAGTTTATTCCTCCAAATTACCCTTCAAAAATTGATTGAATAGCAGAAATCTGTTGTGAAATCTTCTCAGCACTCTTATCAGCCACATCGGGAATAATCTTAATAGGAATCCGTCGAGTTATTCCCATCCCCATCGTGGTTTTCCTCCCCAGTCCGCAGTAGAGACTAAAATCAGCTAAAGCATTAATTTGCTTAATAACTAAGGGTTCAACATCTCCCAAAATCCGGTAAGTCACTTCCCCGACAATCCCGATAAACTTGCTCCGAGAATCTGCTAAAATCTCCGTTTTGATGTTGACAAAACTAGAAAAAAGTGATTCAATAGAAGAGCTGGCAATTTCCACGCCACTGTATTTATTCCATCGGCTTAAGAGACTGTTAAAAACGCATTCTCTAGTCGGGATAACCGAGTCATAATCTCCCTGTCGAAAAGCAGTAGGCGTAGCAAAACTGAAAGCAATAATCCGATTAGTTTCCGATGCTTGCTGATACAATTGAGAGTAAGTGCAAGCATTAGCCCAAGGCTGATTAAATTGAGGCGTTCCCAGAATACCAGTAATCTGTAAATCGGCAGGGCCAAGATGCCAAGGATGCTTAGGATTAAGATTGAGCCAGAGCTCAGTTAATTTGCCGAATAAAGTATCATCTATGAGAGTAATTCGCCACCAGCAGGGAGTGTGGGCGGGTATAGGTTGATGATGTTCCCATTGGAGGGGATAATGTTTATTAGAGTGATATTTTTGGGTTTGTAAAGGGCTGAGGGTGAAGGCTTTATCCGCTGTGGCTTCGTGGAGGTAGTCACCGAGTTTTTTGTCTGCGGAGCTCACGAGGGTGAGGAATAGGGCGTGGAGGTGTCTTCCTGTTAGGTATCCGGGGGGAATTGGGGCCAGGGGTAGGAGATTGAGGATGAGGCTGTGGGGCATATTTAGAGTTCTTTGAAATTGTGAATTGTTGCCAGAGGTTTCAACCTGTCGATAGACAATCGAAGTCCGCCTTCGCAGACTTTAGATTGTTAGTAACTATTAAAAACATGTGCGAGCGGTATCAGCTTGAAATCCAGGATTAGAACTCCAAAATTCTGTTTTCTTTTCTAGTGCGTAAAGGTACTTTTGAATTCTTGCACCAACTAAGTAAGCGTTAATTCCAAGAAGTGCTTTATAATTCCTTTGCTTAGAATCAGGAAAAGTAACTGATACAGAAGGATAACTAATTTGCATATCTTTAGTGTGTTCTCGAATTTCTCCTTCTGCTGCGCCCTGCTCTGGAAATAATAAACAGGTAATATAATTGTCTTTGATTGCTTCAGTAAGTTGTGGTGACAGTGGAAAAGGTGAGCCATCAATCCTAGAGACTAAAAGCTTGAATCCTTTGATAGCTATCGGTTTATCGCAGTAGCGTCTTGTAAAAAACTCTGGTTCAAACGTACTTTCCAAACTAAAAGAGACAACGAGATTATCTTTCTTACTTTTATGCCGATTGACTCGACAGTAAAGGTCAGCAGCTTGTATTTTCTCAGACTCACAATAAACAGACATAAAATCTTGATACGAACTGTACCAATGCAGATCGTAATACTTTAGTAAATGAAACAAATCGTAGTAAGCAATATCTTCATGATCTGTAAATATTTTTGAAGGATCGTAAACAGCACAAGTCAATGATTTAAAAGAGTCGCGAAAGCTAAACAAACTGGACAAAGCATAATATTCCTCTGAGACATAGTTCTGAATAATCTCTAAACATTTAATATTCTTTGCCTGCAACTTTTTTTTAAAGTCAGGAAAACTTTTTTCTACTTCTGGGTTATTCTCATTACCAGTAGTCCAAAAACTAGCTGTATTAAGAAACTCACGAATCAAACAATCGCCGTAAATATCTTTAACTGATGCTTTTTGTAGTGAATTGAATCTACAAAGACTATAAACATAATGTTGATATCTTTTTTTGCTTCCTGGTGCAAATAATAACCGAACTTGCTCAAACGCTTCCTCGATTCGTTCAGGATGTCGCATCTGCTTTCTGAGTTCGTACAGAGGGCGGAAAGATTCGAGAATGGCATAAGAACTGATATATTCACACAGAAATGGTTTTTGTATAAATGCACTAGATTCATCGAATATCCTTTTAAGTTTGTCTCGGCTAATTGACATTAAAAAATCATTTCCATAAGTACAAATTTTCTCCAAAACTTCTGATGAAACTAAAGCAACTGCTTCTGATTCCAAATCCTGCTCAACCTTACCTAAAACTCGCCCTACCCTGCCTAGTCTTTGCCAAAACTCATCAGCATATCGGGCTGTAAAAAATACAAAATCTAGGTTTTGGCGTGTTTTAGCTTGTTTAACAAAATTGTAGCCAATATCTACAGTAGGAGTAGCTAAAATCAACGGCTTTTTAGCGGATATTTCGCGTTCTTGACGCGAGACTGCACCTGTAATTCGACCGAAGTCTTCGTTGGCTGTTAGTCCTGCTGCTTTCAAATGGCTTACTGCCCTGTTAATATCAATTAGGCAGTTACTAATCAAAGCTCCATCTAATGAGTTACGCACTTTAGATTTGACTTCAAATGCAGATTTTTTCAGGTATTCATCTAAATCCATACAGGCAGCAAAAGTTAGCTTAACAGGTGTTAAAGTTTTAACAGCACGGGAGTAACTGGAATCTACAAATTCAGGTTTAATGGCTTTCCACCGCAATCCTTGTGACGCTAGTCGCTCAAGATAATTATAGACTTCTGCATCGGGTGTAGCTGATAGTAAACACATTTTACGATTTACATTCTGGAAATATCCTAACTCTAGCGATAAAGCTATAAAAAATAGAAAGTTTGCTAATTGTTTGGCATTATAATAGTGAAACTCATCAATAATAATGTATTCAAAGTCAGCAAAAATCGCTTCAAAAACATTACGCTTGTCAAGATTATGGTAGCAACTGTAGAGGCTGTAATAGAACAAGTCAGGGTTCGTTATAAGAATAATAGGACAGCGAGAAGAACGCTGTTTCTCTGGAATTCCTAGTTGTTCAGCAAACTCCATAGGATTCGTCATTAACCGATAAAATCTTTCCCCTTGTCGATACAACCTATTCTCTGGATCGATGTTGTGCAGTAGTTTTGCATTTACTTCACAGACAATATGGGGTAAAGTTGCTATTTTTACAAACTCCTCAACATCTCTCTTGTGCTGACGAATTAGCTCATTAGTAGGAGCAATGAGTAAGGTATTAGCTTGCGGGTTATCCAGTAAATGAAGTAGAGCAGCCTTTGTCTTGCCTGTTCCTGTTGGAAAAGTATTGAGAACTAAGTCAAAACTCTTTTGTGACTGGTAAGTTTTGATTTGATGATCGAGTGGATATTCGATAACTTGCTGAATCTTATCTGGGACTTCAGATAGCTCAGCTAAGAGTTCATAGTGTGGGTTTAGCTTTATCGTTATTGAGTCCATAGTTTTAACTAGCGGCTGAAGGTTGTAAAAATTCAATGCCAAATTTCATACCTGCTGGCAGATATAGATTGTTGTCTAGCCCCATAAAATGACCAGTCAGATTTGCATTGCGTATCAGAGGGACAGGATGAATATTATATGTGTCATAGCTAGTTACTTGCATTCCCTGTGGTAAATCGAGAGGATTTAGTAAATACTTAACTGTTTGATGTTGGCGGCTGACTATCGCAGGATTTTCGTAAAGAGTGACAGCTACTCTTGCCTTGCTCATAAATTTTCCTAACCGTATGTAGCGAGGTAAAATCAATTCCTTCGTTGTTATGACAAAGAAGTGCAATACAGTACCAATCCCCATCATTTTGATAAAGCCAACTTGAGGATAGTTGACAGCCTTTTCTTTTGTTCTTTTGCCTGTTTGCCTGTTAACTATGTACCAAACTTTGTTTTTGGTATCGTAAACTGAATCATAACCATCAGGTCGTTGAACTAGGCAGTTTTTCCCCATCGCATACCAGTAACCATCAGGTACAGAATTGAATTGAGAGAAAGAAAACTTTGGCTCGTGCCCTTCGGGTATTGTGGCTGGTGTAATGTAAATTTCCTGTTGATTCAATCGGCTCAGATGTTCGTAATAATAGATTTCTCCTCTATTTCGATAAGGAGCCTGAGCTAAACCAAGTGCATAGGCAAGAGCATAGTTACCAATCAAGGGTTCTGTTAAGTAGAGATCATTGATTTCCCTACTACTGAAAAAAGTGTTTTCCAGCAGCGTTAGTTCACACTGATAAACCAACATTAGTTAACCTCGCCTGTATGAGTTTGCAAGACGTTGTAGAAAGGTTGCTGGATCTCGGTAAATAGTTCTCACTTCTTCAATTAGTGAATTACGATCCGCATCAGTCATAATTTGATATTGACCAAATACTTGTTGCACGAGTTCACTAGAAGAATTGATGGCAGCCTGAAGTAAAACATCATCTGCTAAGGGAAAGTCTAATTCTTCATCCTGACTATCACGAGGCAAAATGTCATACACTCGCTGCGTTAGCTCTAGGGTGCTAAAAATCTCAGTATCGCTGAAGATAACTTGAGCAAGAGTATTCTTGACCTTGCCGATACGAGAAGACACTGCGCCGTAGCGACTACTACGAAGAATGTTACCCAAGACATAAAACAATTCGTCTGGAGTCACATCCTTAAGAGTTTCGATGTCTAAGAAGTGGGTTTCGGGACGCACATACTCACTACCAAACAAGCTAGTTGATGCTTCAGCACCTTCATCTCTTGTATCTCTCATTGTTCCGGTTTCAAACAGTGCATTAGAAGTGCGGATATCGACAACTTGACTAACAGGTAGAACTGAAAAAGCATCTTCAGTGATTACGCGAGACTTCTGAGCGCCACCTTGACCTACTGCATATCCATAGATGTAAGCATCTATTGAATCTGGATGACTGGCACCATCTTCATTTAGACAAAGCAAGTTTTGCTTTCGCAAATCTTCTCGACCCGTTCGCCGTTCTACTGCGGTTTGCTTTCTTTTAGTGATTACTACCCTTTGAATTGGATCGGTTTTGCGTTTCTGAACACCTGCTTGTACAAACTCTCGACAAAGTGGTTCTCCACTTCCTTCAGTACGGAAGATAGCCTCTGATTCTGTCTTGCGGATTAGAATCAAATTCACATACTTACCTTGCGGATACTCTTGATAACGCTCCTGCAAAAACTTGACATATTCTGGTTTGGTCAAAATACTCATGATTCAGTCCCCTCTTTTTCTTCTTTAGGTTGGATTTGGCTTCTTACATAAAACAGATAAGCTGCTTTAATATCTTTCTCATCTTTCATCAAACGGGCTAACTTATTCTGATAGCTACCAGAAAGAATCTGATGATAAAAGAGATTCACAAATTCTTCTACTTTCTCTCGTGTTTCTCGCCATTTTTCTTTATTACGGCGATATTTTGGATTCTCGGTTGTTTCTAAGTAGGTTAGTACCTCGCTAATAGTCGCGGCTCGTAACGTTTCAAAATCGAGGATTTGTTGCTGCCGCCGTAATTTATCAAATATTCTATTGAGCGGCATCATTAGAGAACTACGGGCAAGGCTGTTTCCCTTGATTTTTGCTGACCAACCAATTTTAGCCATTTTTTTGATGACTTCTGAAACACTTGGCTGTTCTGTATTCATGTTTTACTCCTTGTTATATTAATTTCCTATATCCACTCTTTAAGTTGCCTAGTTAAACTCAACGCAGCAACTTCTTTGTCAACTTTTTTACGCTTGTTCATAAACTGAGCCTTTTTCTCAATTAAACGGTCAACCACAAAAAAGATGTGATTTTCTGACTGTGTAAATGCTGTAGCCATAGCTACTAATTCATTTTCTTTAGAATCAGTCCAAAGCACGTCATACATTCCACGAATTGCCAGAAGCCTTTGCCATAAAATATCTCCACTTCCAAGAGGTTCTTTACTGCGATCGCGTTGAAAACGTATTTCTTCAGATGGAACTAAACCGCGTAGAGTTGAAGGTACACCATCAAGAAAAATATCTACTTCACGATGCTCGGTTAGGTTTAAAATAGGTATTGATGATTCACTTAATAAAACCTTAACTCCAAAGTGTTTGTGAATCATTAAAGCATATTCTATAGCATTGAGGTATTTTTCTGTTTTATTATCTCCAACTGTAGTTAAAGGTAGAGAAATAGTATTGCCAACTACTTCTGAATGATTAGGAACTAAAATCCCTGTGGTTTTTTGATTTTTGATGGGCAATATACAGTAGCATTGCTTTCTAAAAAATTCAAGAGCTTCTTTTAAAGAAAGGCTAACTGCTGATACATCCAATTTATTGAGTTGCTGAAAAATATTTTTGAAGTTCTCGATAAATGGAGCCGTCATAAATGAATATGGCATGATATGTAAATACATAAATTTATCACCACTTGAACGATAGTTCAGCTTTTCAATCGAAAACTGCTCGCGGACAACTGGATCAACGTATCTTTTAGGCTCACCATGACCTCCAATCAGTCTGTTAGAAAATTTTTGTACTTTTATACCCTGTGGCACATTTCCTGACATCCATTTAGATGCTTCAAAAGCAGCACTAGCATAACAAGATTGCTTATGATTATTTTCGTAATAAACCTTTAGGTGATTGGTAAAGTTTTGAGTAGTAAACTCTGCGAAGTCAAAAGTTAGATTATTTTTCACATAGGAAACTAAAGGACTTATTTGAGCAGCAAGCTTTGTTTTTGTTTCCGAATCATCCTGCTCTTCTTCACCATCTAATGAATTAGCTTCTTGAATCATGAGGTTGAGCAAAATATCATAAGTAATAGATAGATTTTTTACAATAACATAAGCTCTGACATAAAGCGGATCTAAGACATTGTATTGCTCAGAGTCTTGAATTTCTAGTAATTGATATATGTAAATCCAGGGATCTCGGAAACTCTTATTACGTTCCGCTAATTCTTGTGTACGATGCTTTTTCAAAAAAATATAGAAGGTTCTTAGTAATTCTCCAAAACGCATTGTTTCTTCATCAACTGGCATCAGCCTAGTTTTCTCAAGCCACCTTTGAATAAGTCTCTTTTCTAATTCTTTTTTGTTTGGAAGTTCATCTTCAAGTTTTTTTCGATATTTTCTATTAACTTCTTCTAAGTCATAATGCTTATGCTGAATAATTGTATTTACCTGACCAAATATTTCTAAGTAGGGTAGTTGAAGTGATAAGAGTTCTTCATCAATCTTTATTCCTTGATTACCGGCTTTTATAAACTTGCCATACTCTTCAGACTTCATTTTGTTAATTGTTTGCTCAACTGACTCACCTATTTTCACAAGGTCACTGTCAGCTAAATCTAGCTGTGTTCCTACAGGAACGAGATAATGAGTTCCTTGTGAATACAGAAAAACTGGCAGCGCCTCAAACTTTTCAGATAAAAACTCTGCTACTTGATTATGAATAATGTTGGTTAGTATTCCGCGCTGCTCTGATACTTGGTGAGCGATAAAACAATATTGGCGATGGGTAAATCTGTTGATATGGCTGAGAAAAGTTTGTTTATGTTTGCGCTCTGAGTAGCCTTGAGATAAGTCGCCAACGTCAGCAGCTCGAATAATGTGACATAGTTCTTTGAGTCGTGCCTTACCAAGCCGAGTTGAGTCAGAACGGCGATCTAAGGAATCTCCTCGAACACTGTTATGTCCTGAATGTCCTCGAATTATCTCTGTGATATCTTCAAGGTAATCACAGAGATTTTCAAAAAAGCTATAAAAGCCTACTTTTTCAATTTCCTTAGCAACATTATCAGGAGTAGCTATCTCACCGTAACTTCTCGCTGTTCCTTCATAAGTTTTATTTAGATCGTGTACGCAGAAAGCGATTGTTAGAGTCTTTAACTCTATTTCTTCTAGTTGAAGAATCTCTTGTAATGAGTGAATTAAAAAAACACCAGATACAACATGGTTGTAGAGTGACTGTCCTTGATGCACTCCATACTGAATCGCTTTTTGATATTGCTGAAGTCCTTTGTTAGCCACTTCTTCAATGAACTGAGTTAAAATGGGTTTATCTTCAAGCCCTATAAATTGCAGGAAGTCAGACATATTTTTCTCAATAATGTGAATGCGAGTAAATTACAGTTTGTAGCTGGCTTTCGGGTAACTTAGCTAGTAAGTCTGTACTTAACTTTTGTCCGTAATTAGTTGATATTCCTTATCTTTATACCAAAAATAGAGATTGTCAAGGTTATAGACAGAAATAGTGTCCGTACACTTTGGGATTGGCGTGGCTTATTTTTCAGATGTTGGGAGTAGTAGAGACTACCCCCAATATCTCAGGAACGTTGTTTAAGCGATCGCTCTCTATGACATCACTAACCGATACTCATGTCGCTGTCCTTCGATGCGGCGTTTCTCAAACTTGTAACCCCGTTGCTTCAAGACATGGATCGTCGCAGAAAATCGGTGGGTAATTTTCTCTACGAGTTCTTCCGTCGAGTGCCAGCGACTATCAGACATAAGCTGGAGTAGGCGATCGCAATGGGAATCTTGTCTTGGTAAAACCCTCATACTCTATCCGTAATAAGCTTATAATGTAACCATAACCCAACCACAAGATCCTGTCAAGCCTCTACACAGAGAAAGTGTCCGTATAAATGAGCCGTCAAGATCAATCTATCACCCTCTCCGTTACCGAACGGGACAAAGCCGAATTAGAAGCCTTGGCCCTAGAATTCGGCATGACGTGGGGCGATCGCCCCAACATTTCCAAGCTCGTAAAAGCGATCGCCCAACATAAACTCGCGATCGCTCCTAACAACGACTGGAAAAATAACAGATTAGAAGCGCTCAAACACGCGATCGATGCCTTAATCGATCTCGGCAAAACTCAAGAGGCGCAAATTATTGCTCAACTGCTGCTCGATCGCAGCGAACTACCAGAACCTCTGCGGAGAGAAACAGAGGCAATTTTAAAAAACATCTCTACCCCTTGGCGGTTAGAAATAGACCGCTATATCAAACGAAACCAACCCTTTAAACTCACCTACCAAGATGCAGCAGAGAATATTTTGCACTTCCACATCCGCCATGCTCAAATCAACCCTCACGAAGACCGACAATATCTCGATTGTTGGTGTGAAGAAACAGAAGGAAATTACGATTTACCAGAACTGAAGCATAATCGCTGCTTCCGTTTAGATCGCATTCCACCCGAATCTGCGATCGCACCCATTGACAGAAAATGGTTGCCCAATCTAGCTCAAATCGAGGTAGAAATGCACCTATTCAGAGGTTTAGCTTTTGCCTACAAAACAAAAACAGGTCAAGATATCTTCAATGAATGGTTAGCAGACACCCCGCAAGTCCGGCGAGTGGTCAGAAAAGTATCAAATACCTTTTGGTTTTTCCGAGAAATCTTGCGCTATGGCAAAGATTGCGAAATTGTCTCGCCCCAAAATGTGCGCGATCGCTTCCGAGAAGAACTCAAAGTCCTCTGCCAACAATACGGCCTAGAAATCCGCTATTAGCCCCAAACGCGATCGCACCTATCTCCAAGGCCGCAAATGAGTACGTAAATAGCCGGGAAATTAACCTCCCGGCTATTAAACTATTAGAGAGACTCCCAATCTTG
>NZ_CACA01000049.1:0-4916 GCF_000180455.1 Kamptonema sp. PCC 6506 | reverse complement strand
CTATCAACTATCAATTACCAAAACAATCTTACCAGTCATCGAGCCCGATTCGAGCAACTTATGAGCCGCTACAGCTTCTTCCAAAGGGAAAGTTTGACCTACATGAATTTTCAGTAAACTGTTATCTATCCAGCGAGAACACTGCTCTAAAATCTTAGCTTGCTGTATTTGTTCCTCCACTAATCCTTCCAACATTGGTGTTAGCATCAATTCCAAACTAATTCGCAGATTTCGCAACCTCGCTATCTTCAAATTTCCTAAAGCTGAATTGGGTTCCAAAATTGTCACCACATCTCCGTAAATCCGAACGCAGGGAAATGATTGATAAAAAGTTTCGTCACCTACCGTATCAAAAGCTAAGTCTACTCCTTGCCCTTGAGTCCAACCTAAAACTTCATCGACTACATCTCTATTTTTGTAAATAATCGGCAAGTCGGCACCCAATTCCGTAACAAAATTAGCTTTTTCTTCAGAACTAACCGTCGTGCAAACATCTGCACCTTGCAATTTTGCTAACTGGATAGCGACATGACCAACCCCGCCAGCACCGCCATAAATTAATGCCTTTTGACCAGTTTGTAACCGTCCGCGATCGTAAAGTGATTCCCAAGCTGTGATTAAAACTAAAGGCGCAGCGGCCGCTTCAGCAAAGCTAATTGAAGATGGTTTTCTGGCAACAAACTTCTCGTCTATAACCACCAATTCCGTGTAAGTTCCAGTTGGGCCGCCCAAACCGCCATTACAGAAATAAACTTCATCTCCAACTTGGAAAAGTTGAACTCCAGCACCTACAGCTTCGACAACACCAGCACCGTCACACCCCAAAATGTGAGGAGTCTCGTCTTGTTTTAAAGTGCCTCGCTGTCGTAATTTAGTATCAATAGGATTGACACCCGCTGCCCGCAGCCGCACCAATAGTTCTGTATCTTTCTGAATAGTTGGGGCGGGAATGTCCACCATTTGCAGGACTTCCGGGCTTCCGGGTGTATCAAAAGCGATCGCTTTCATAAAAATATTTTGGCAATTCTGACTTGGGATCTGCTGTTCGATTCGATCGATTTGCCGATCGTACCTCAAATCGGCGCAGTGCGACAATTAGATTCTATGCTTTTGCCCGTCCCCCTGCTGCTGGGACTTGCCGCTAGGTTTCCAGGCTCCCTCGACTGTACTGTGAGCAAATGCACATCAATCTCGTAAGTTGGGCCACTGCCATACATCAGCTTAATTGCTAAGGTGGTTGCACCATTTATTGCTTACGCCAAACTATCCGTAACGCCGCCTTCTAGGCAGTTATGCCACTCTAAGGGAAAACGGCATTACGTAAGTAACGCTTAAGTCCTAACTGAGTCAGTAGGACGGGATTAAATAGAGGAACTTTGCATTAGTCACTCCTTCTTACTCATAACTTAGTTATTTTTAAATAGATTGGTTTTAGGTAACTGCTGTCATCAAGGTGCTGATCCATGTTCGAGCTCGACCCATTTCTATCCAATGGGATTCCTGCATACCTTCTGGGGTTGTTGGTGACTTTCGCGATCGCGTTAATAGCCTACACAAACAAAGGACTGCTAAAATCTACCACTGTTACAGTCGGAACTATTAGCGATCGCTCTTTTGCTATCGGCAATTTCTGGACAAGCGATCGCCTTGTACTTCCTCGACAACTACCACCCTCGAAAACTTTAGCTGCTTGGCAGTGTAACAGTCAAGAGGAAAGCAGCGCTACAGGAAGCGACCTTGTGAAGACCGGGGCGCAGTCATTGTTAGCGCAGGAAATAGCGGCGGTAAATCTCACCATTGAGGAGCAACAGCGCCTAGAAGCCGCACTCCGTACCAGCGAGGCAAAATACCGCGCTTTGAGCGAGCAAATTGCCGCTGTCACCTATATCGCCCCTCTAGAGCGTCCTAGTCATCGGCTCTACATCAGCTCACAAATTGTCAAACTATTGGGCTATTCTCTGGAGGAATGGAAGGCTTGTCCGAATTTACTATCTAAAATTCTCCATCCCGATGACCGCGATCGCCTCCTAGTAGAAGACGCAACCCGCCGCGCCGCCTCTGTAGGCAAAGAAAGCATCAACGACCAATCGTTTACTGTAGAATATCGCGCGATCGCCAAAAACGGTCGCGTACTGTGGTTTTGCGATCGCGCAGTAGCAGTCCGCGACGAAGTAAATCAGTCGATTTTCCTTCAAGGTTTGATGTTAGACATCACCGAGAGCAAAGTCACCGAAAGAGCATTACAAGAGAGCGAATATCGGTATTACACCTTAGCAAAAATGCTACCAGTGGGGATTTTTCGCACCGAAACCGCTGGCGAGTGCTTGTATGTTAACCCCAGATTTTGCGAGATGGCGGGGCTAACTCCCGCAGAGGCGCTCAAATCCGGGTGGGTGCGATCGCTACATCCTGACGATCGCGATCGCGTTTTAACCGCCTGGTATCGAGCGATTACAGAAAAAATGCCTTTCAAGTTGGAATACCGCTTCCAAAAAGGCTCGGAGGTGACATGGGTATATTGTCAAGCCGTACCAGAAGTAGAAAAAAACGGCGAAGTTACTGGCTATTTGGGTACTCTCACCGATATTACCGATCGCAAACAAGCAGAAGAAAGCTTAAAACGAGCTGAAGAGAAATATCGCAGCATCTTTGAGAATGCGATCGAAGGAATTTTTCAAAGTACCCCAGAGGGACGCTACCTCAGCGCCAACCCCGCCTTATCCAAAATCTATGGCTACAACTCCCCAGAAGAATTAATCGAACAAATACAAGACATCAAAACCCAAGTTTACGTTAACCCCAGACGTAGAGCTGAATTCGTGCGCGAAGTTGAGACCAAGTGTTCTATATCTGAATTTGAGTCCGAGGTTTACTGCGCCGATGGTAGCACGATTTGGATTTCGGAGAATGCGCGGACTGTTCGCAACAACAACGGCGAATTGCTTTACTACGAAGGCACTGTTGAAGATATCACCGTCCGCAAAATGGCTGAGGAGAAATTACTCCATGATGCTCTCCACGATACTCTCACAGGTCTGCCTAACCGAGCTTTATTTATGGATCGGCTGGGACACGCGATCGAACTGGGTAAGCGACGGCCAGAAATTTTATTTGCTGTACTGTTTATCGACCTGGATCGCTTTAAAGTCGTCAACGACAGTTTAGGGCATTTAGTGGGCGACCAACTACTAATCGCGATCGCCCAGCGATTGAAAATATGTCTGCGTACAGGAGATACTGTTGCCCGCCTGGGCGGAGATGAATTTGCAATTTTGTTAGAAAATATCAAAGATGCTAGCGATGCCACCATCATTGCCGAGCGAGTCCAAAACGAACTAGCAGCACCTTTCCACTTAAGCGCCCACAAGATATTTAGCAGCGCCAGCATTGGCATTGTCTGTTCCGGTTTAGCCCCATTCAGAGATGGCGAAGCTACCACCTTACCCCATCTTCAATGTCCAATTTTATACGATCGCCCCGAAGACTTACTCAGAGATGCAGATGCTGCCATGTATCATGCCAAAGCACAGGGTAAAGCTCGCCATGAAATATTTGACATGAGTATGCACACTCGCGCTGTGGCACTTTTGGAACTAGAAAATGACCTGCGCCGCGCTGTCGAGCGTCAGGAATTTCAGTTGTATTATCAGCCCATAGTCTCTCTCGTAAACGGTAAGATTAGCGGTTTTGAGGTACTATTACGCTGGCAACATCCTCAGCGCGGTTTAGTAACACCAGCAGAGTTCATCCGCGTAGCAGAAGAAACTCGGCTAATTGTACCCATTGGTTGGTGGATGCTCCGCTCAGCTTGCCACCAAATGTACCAATGGCAACAAGAATTTCCTACAGATCCACCTTTAACTATCAGCGTTAATCTTTCTAATCAACAATTTACGCAGCCAGATTTGATCGACCAAATTAGAAAAATTTTACTAGAAACCGATCTTAATCCCCGCAGTTTAAAACTAGAAATTACTGAAAGCGTGATTATGGACAATGCCGAATCAGCAGCAGCTTTGCTACTGCAATTGAGAGCTTTGGAAATTCAGTTATATATCGATGATTTTGGCACAGGCTATTCGTCGCTTTCTCGTCTGCACAGTTTCCCAACTGATGCTTTAAAAATTGACCGAGCTTTTGTCAGTAGGATGGCTGACGATGAAGGGAACGAAGCGATCGTACAGACAATATTAATCTTAGCAGGTCATTTAGGTATGGATGTAATTGCTGAAGGAGTCGAAACAGCAGAACAATTAGCTCAGCTTAGAGCATTACAATGTGAATACGGTCAAGGATATTTCTTCTCAAAACCAATAGACTGTAATGCGGCTACGGTGCTAGTAGCAGCTCAACCCCAATGGTAAGAAGAAGGAAGAAGGAAGAAGGAAATAGTTGTGGTAGGAGGGGGCTGCTATCATCCTTAATTCTAAAGCCAAAAATAAAATTTTTTCCTAAAACACATAAAAGTGTGCTATAGTCTGAAAATTCACTCGGTTCTAGCGGGGAGCAGCCGCTAGAGGTAACGGGGAAAGTTCGGTGTAAATCCGTCGCTGTCCCGCAACTGTAAGGAGACAAAACCTGTCTCTAAAGTCAGAATGCCCGCCGAAATTTAGATAACTTTTGAACGCATCTGCGAGGTACGGATGAGCGGTAAATTTAATGTAACTGTAGGCGATATACGCGCCCTCTTTGTCTGCCCAAACTTCGCCAGCATTTGGAAAGAGAGAAAGCGAAGTAAAGGCACAAGAAAAAAATATTAGGACAAGTTTCCCAATCAGCAAAATAGTGGAACTTGCCCGATATTTTTGGCATTCAATAATTAAGAGTTTACCCAATCTTCGTAAGGCCGCCCTCTATGCGGTATATTCATCGGCCAAAGGGCGGCGTTACGGATATCTCCAAGTAAATAATTCCTT
>NZ_CACA01000050.1:0-3496 GCF_000180455.1 Kamptonema sp. PCC 6506 | reverse complement strand
CAACTTTCGCCGTCCCAAAAGTTGAGCAGCAAGCACACCACCAACAAATCCAAAAAGATGCCCTTGCCAAGAAACCCCTGGTTGTGAAGGCAAAACTCCCCAGATTAAACCTCCGTAAAGAAAACCAACAAATAGAGATAAAGCTATCGACATAAAGCTACGTTCAAAAAATCCCCTTAATAGCAAGAAACCAAAATAACCAAAGATTAACCCGCTAGCTCCAATATGAACAGAATAAGGCGCACCTGTTAGCCAAACCCCAAGTCCACTTACCAGCATCGTCACCGCACTAACCAGAAAGAAATCACTGGTTTCTTGCAGCATAATCAACCATCCGAAAGTAATAAAAGGGAGGGTATTTGCTGCTAAGTGAGCAAAATTCGCGTGCAGGAAAGGCATAAATAAGATGCCGCGAAGCCCTACCATACTCCAAGGACGGACTCCGTAAGCATTTAGCCGCCCTCCTAGCAAAAACCAGTCAACAATTTCTATAATCCACATCAGGGCAACGAATCCACCTAGTATTGCAGCCTGGGTTTGCAATTCGCTGGCGATTCCTTTGACTTTTGGGTTGCTCATAAGTAAGTATTCTCACGGCGACGCTTTAATTATATCCCTATTATATTTTAGTTCACAAAGGAGTCAAATAACTATGGACGATGTAAAACTCGGAAAATATCTAAGTCTTCATGAGTTTTGTACTTGTACCAATACTTATCGCCACTATGCCGATAAAATTAATCCGTTCCCTCAAAATTCAGCCGCCACTATCCAGGCAATTAAAGATTTAAACAATTTTATTATCGATCCCGTCATTGATTGCTTTGGTAAAGATAGGTTTCAGCTAACTTATGGATTTTGTTCTGCCGATCTAAAAAAATATCTAGAAAAGAAAGATCCGATTACGGGCATTAAAAATGGTCGAGTCGCTCCTAAAATTGACCAGCATATCGCTTATGAACTCAATAAAAATGGTCAATATTATTGTCCGAGATTAGGAGCAGCTTGTGATTTTTTTATTAGGGATTTATCGAGCAATGAGCTTGTGGAGTGGATTATTTCGCAAAGGTTGCCTTTTGATTCCCTCTACTTTTATGGAGCAGATAGACCAATTCATATTAGTTATGGGCCTCAGCACAAAGGAGATATTTGGACATTTACAGCTATCGGTACGCCGACTAAAAAAGGAATTGAACATTGGGTAAAGGCAAGAGCGCAATTGTCCTCTGGCTTCGATCCGAATTTTTCCCAAGTTTAATTAAATTGATTATACAAAAACTGATATTATTGCGATCCACCAAATTGTAGAAACCGGGTTTCTTTGATAATCTTGGCATCCCCACCAAAATCTTGATTAAGAAACCCGGTTTCTTTGGTTGGGTGCGTAAGTCCTGATTAACAGTTAAGAATTAACTGTTTTACTTTTTTTGAGCCGTTCTCGGATCTTTTCCTTCAAAAATTTAACCCGCTCTGGGTCAGCATCCGAACGCCAAAAAACAGAATGATCTTTAATTTTTACCCCATATTCTTGGAGGAATTTCACCCAATTTCGACGAGTTTTAATTCCACTAATATCATCTAAAATGCCCAAATATTCCTCTTGGCGGCTAAGTTGAGCAAACTTATCATACAGCGGATAATTAGGAGTAACAAAAGTTTCCTTACGATGCAGGATCGGAGGATTGCGAGAGCTAAAATACTCTTCGTAGCTCACCGAAAGGTCGCGTAAATCAATGTGCATAGCAGTGTCTAAAGCTGGATGCGGATCTGTATCAAATTCGGGATAAAATAAATAGGAAATTTTCGGTGTATTAGTATGAAACTTAATAACTGTTGCACCATCTAATCGGCCAATTGTCCGGTTAGCACAACCTTCATATAGGCGTAGCAAAGGATCTAGTTCTTCTAATGCTGAAATGTGAACTGAGAGAGATTTAGAAACTTTGTAACCAATAGCACTATCTTGACAAATATCAGAAATTATGGTAGAACTTCCTAAACTATAAAGCATTAAATCTGCCAGCACGCAAGCTTTTTGATAATTATCAAATAAACCCTTAATATCATTCTTAATCTGAGTGGGAAATTTGCGAAATTGAGGGCGATCGCCTAAATTACTCAAAGCGATATAAACTAACAAATCTTGGCGGCGTTTATCAGCAATTACTTCCCATTCTTCACCATCAGTGGCTTGTAAAATAACTTGAAAAGCACGGTGAAAATTTTTAAACTCCTCTTTAATAATTGACTCTTCAGACAATTCACCTTTCACGGGAAGACGGCCGCGATCGCTCACAAAAGCCATTAAAGGTGCAAGCACTTCTTCGTAGTCTTCAAATCGCTTAACTTGAACGCAAATTCTCGGAGTGCTAACACGGGATCTAAAGCGAGAAGCACGAAAATTTTGAGCTTCAGATTCATCGCGAAAAACAAAGTAAATACCTAAAGCAACAGGAATTGAATCAACATTTAGAACTTGGTCAATATAAACTTTTAGTTCTTCCTGCTCGTAATATTTCTGAAAAGTATTCCGGGAAGTAATTACTCCATCACCGTAAGCAATTTGACATTTGTTTCTATCATCAATAAGTACCTGAGCAGCAACGATTAATATTTTTTTAGTTAGCGTCCAAGCATTGAGTAAAGCCTCTCGCCGTTCCCCTAAATCTTCAATCACATTAATCACATAACCAAGATTGACAATATCAGCAGAAATGTGGGAAGTATCCGGCTGATAATACGGGTCCCACCCAACAGCAGCAAAATTTTTCTCAGCAATTCGTTTAACATCACCGCCATATCCGCAACCATAATCAAAAAAAGTTGAGCCTTCTGTAAATAAGTTTGCTTCTAGGGACAAACGCACTGGTTTAGATAAAGAATGCCGGCTCATCGCAGCTTTATGACGCTCTATCTTGGGAAGAGGAAATTGGTAATTATCTTCATCTTCGCCTCGATCAAATTCAACAACTGAGTGATCTAGTTGTATTTCTACACCTTGCTTTTCTAATAAATCAAGCCACCCTTGGCGAGTACCAATAGTACTGGTATTTTTTAGAAGACCTAATGCTTCTTCTGATTTCGTAAGTTCGGCAAACTTCTGATAGTGAGGGTAGTCAGGAGTAACAAAAGTTTCCTTACGATGAAGGATAGGAGGATTATCAATTTTGGTATAATCTTTATAGTTAATTTCTCCAGTTTCTAAATCTACTTGAATGCTAGTGTGCAAGGTTGGATGAGGATCTAGATCGAAGTCAGGGTAAAAAAGATAGGAAATTTTAGGTTTATTAGTATGAAATTTAATCAGCGTAGTTTTATCGGTACAATCTATCTTACTGCTGGCGCAGCTTTCGTATAGTTTGAGTTGAGGATCGAGAGCTTTTAAAGCTGAAATGTGGACGTAAAGAGCGGTGGGCAATTTTTTACCAATTTGGCTATTTTGGCAAAGGTTAGAAATTTGTAGTAAATTGGGAATTAGGGATTGGGAATCCATAGA
>NZ_CACA01000051.1:0-8158 GCF_000180455.1 Kamptonema sp. PCC 6506 | reverse complement strand
CTTAACTAAGGGGGGGCAGGGGGGGGGTTGGCTGCCCAATTAACTGCCGAGGAACGCGATAATATTGTTGGTAATGTTTACCGCAAATTGATGGAAATCGAATCGCGGTTGTTACCTTGCGGTTTGCACGTCATTGGCAAACCACCATCGGCCGAAGAAGCGATCGCGACTTTGGTAAATATTGCCAGTTTAGATCGAGAAGAAGATAACCTTCTTAGTTTACCTCGAATCATTGCGAATAGCGTCGGCCGCGATATTAACGATGTTTTCCAAAATAGCGATCGCGGTATTTTAGCCGATGTCGAATTATTGCAAAACATCACCTTAGCCACTCGCGCCGCTGTCACCGCTTTAGTCAAGGAACAAACCGATGCAGAAGGCAGAGTTTCTCTGGTTTCTAAGCTAAATTTCTTCAATATGGGTAAGAAAGAACCCTGGATTGAAGCACTGCATGAATTGGGTTACAAAAAGGTCGATCCTGAACCGATTAAACCCCTATTTGAGTATCTGGAATTCTGCTTGCAACAGGTTTGTGCAGATAACGAATTAGGTGCATTATTGCGGGCATTAGAAGGTGAATATATCATCCCTGGCCCCGGTGGCGATCCGATTCGTAACCCCGATGTTTTGCCTACTGGCAAGAATATGCACGCCTTAGATCCGCAGTCAATTCCGACAACGGCGGCGGTGAAGTCAGCAAAAGTAATTGTTGACCGTTTGTTAGAAAGACAGCGCTTAGATAACGGTGGTAATTATCCCGAAACTATTGCCGTTGTGTTGTGGGGAACTGACAACATTAAGACCTATGGTGAGTCCCTAGCCCAAGTAATGTGGATGGTGGGAGTTAAGCCGGTTCCTGATGCTTTAGGCCGCGTGAATAAGCTGGAATTACTATCCTTAGAAGAGTTAGGTCGCCCTCGGATTGATGTGGTGATTAACTGTTCTGGCGTATTCCGAGATTTGTTCATTAACCAGATGAATCTGTTAGATAAAGCCGTGAAAATGGCCGCCGAAGCCGACGAACCTTTGGAGATGAACTTTGTCCGCAAACACGCGATGAAACAAGCGGAAGAAATGGGAATTAACTTGCGTCAAGCTGCAACTCGCGTATTTTCTAATGCGTCGGGTTCCTATTCTTCTAACATCAATTTAGCTGTAGAAAATAGCACTTGGGAAAGCGAAGCAGAGTTGCAGGAAATGTACTTAGCCCGCAAATCTTTTGCTTTTTCTTCGGATAATCCAGGGACAATGGAACAGGATCGCCAGATTTTTGAATCAGCGTTAAAGACTGCTGAGGTGACGTTCCAGAATTTGGATTCAGCGGAGATTTCCTTAACCGATGTCTCGCACTATTTCGATTCCGATCCTACCAAATTAATCGGCAGTTTGCGTGGTGATGGGAAGCAACCATCATCATTTATTGCTGATAGTACAACAGCGAATGCCCAGGTACGAACTTTATCGGAAACAGTGCGTTTAGATTCGCGGACTAAGTTGTTAAATCCCAAGTGGTACGAGGGAATGTTAGCGCACGGTTATGAGGGAGTGCGCGAGATTTCTAAGCGTTTGGTGAATACTTCGGGATGGAGTGCGACGGCGGGTGCGGTGGATAATTGGGTGTATGAGGATGTCAATTCTACGTTTATCGAAGATGCAGAAATGCAGAAGCGATTGATGAATTTGAATCCTCATTCTTTCCGTAAGATTGTCAGCACTTTGTTAGAAGTGAATGGCCGGGGTTATTGGGAGACTTCGGAGAGTAATTTGGATCGTTTGCGTCAGTTGTATCAGGAGGTGGAGGATCGGATTGAGGGGGTAGAGTAGGATAGTTTGGGGCAGGCTTTTTTGCCTGCCTCTTGACTATAAGACTATATATTCCATCATAATGATATAATCATCAATTCCCATCTTCTAAATCAAAAAATGAAAGATAATTTTTGGAGTTTAATATGGTCTAGCTTTTTGGATATTCAAGGAATTTTAATTGGATTCTTAGGGGTGGTAATTACAATTTTATTATCACGGTTTCCGGTAAAGACAAATATTCCTATAGACTTAGCAATTGTTATTCTATTTTTTATTTTATTATTGATAGTAACTCTGTTTAATGCAGTATTTAAAGCCTTCAACGAATATAAAAAAGTTAAGATATTATTGGATAATTTGAAAATCAGAAATAGTGAACTAGAAGCAAAAGTAAATAGGCGTTTACTTCCTAAGATTTTATTGGCAAAGCGCAAACAAAGTGGGATAGAGATTGAATTTTTATTAGAAAATTCTGAACTTTCTCCAATGATATTATTATTTCTTTCTACTATACAGATGAGGATGAGTTTGAACGATTAATCGGCACCGGTGTTGTGCTCACAGTACAGGCAAATGGTAAAATTCACGCTTTAATGGATAAGCCTGTCAATGCTTATCAAGATATCTTAGACAAATTAGCTGGAAATGATGCTAAAATTTTGGATAAGACTGTAGTTAAACCTGGTATTACCAAAGGAATCATCCAAAACATTTATACACCTTAATTTAAAATTCAGGAGAGAAATATGGAGAGTACGCAAGCCATCCAAGATGTTAAGGAAAAAACGTTCCCTGCAACAGTTGTTAACGTTATTAACTCCCATAGGCTGGCTATTAATAGAGGAAAAGTACATGGTTTAAAAGAGGGTCAACGGTTACTTGTTTATTGTTTGAGTTTTCACGAGATTAAAGACCCGAATACTGGGGAGTCTTTAGGATATTTAGAAATTGTGAAAGGAACAGGACGGGTGATTCATCTTCAAGACAAAATATGTACGATTGAATCGGATCAAAAGCGATCTCGGCGGATGACTACCAAACGAAATGCTTTCTATAATTTGGGCGAAGATGTGATGGAAACCTTCGATGAGTTAATACCTTTTGAAGATCCTGAAATTGGAGATATGGTGAAACCAATTTAACCTAGCTTTGTTAGTCTTTGGCTAAAATTGAAAAATTGGATAGCGGCAACTACAGACTGAGTGCCATCTATAAATATTTTTATCCTATTTTTCTTGGTCTCCCGAAAAAGATAAACTCACAATGAAAAGACAAAAAATTCCAATTGGCGTAAAAACTGTTCCAATTTCACCGCTAACAACTCCACCTAGTAAACAAAACCAGATAAAGGGACTTCTAGCCATATTAGCAAACCCTCTCATTGTAGTTTGTAAAATCATTCTGAAAAATTTAACAAGCATTTCCCATTCTGTTTCAGTCATAGAAGTCAGTTTTTGCTTAAATTTTGCTTGATAGATATTATACTATTCTTTAGGATTTTGGAACAGGGAATCGCTCTTTTCTTCCCCCTAAGTGTGCTCGCTTCTCCTTACGCTCTTGACATTGATATCACATAATGATATCATACAGTTAAAATAACAAATAAAATTATGGAGCTAAATAATAAACAGCGTAAAATTTTAGAAGCAATTTTTACAGACCCTATACCAGCTAATATTAATTGGCAAGATATTGAAAATTTATTTACAGCGCTAGGTGCTACGGTTACTCAAGGTGAAGGTTCGCGGATTCGCATTTTATTAAATGAGGTTAGAGCGGTATTTCACGAACCACATCCTCAAAAAGAAACAGATAAAGGAGCAGTTAAATCTGTCAGGGAATTTTTAATAAAGGCGGGGGTTGAACCATGATGAATTAGCTATCAATCGGAAAATTATTGCTGATTCCACAAATTAATAAAGGTATTAGCATAAAATTCATTATTCAGTTATTCAGTTATTCAAAGAGGAAGAGTATTACAGCCATGATGACTTACAAAGGTTACAGTGCTAACATTGAAGTAGATTTAGAAGCCGAAATTCTTTTCGGCAGAGTCCTTGATATTAATGACGTAGTAACATTTAAAGCACAAACTATTGAGGAAGCACGCCAAGAATTTCAAAAGTCAATCGATGATTATTTAGAGTTTTGCAAAGAATTAGGACAGGAACCTGATAAACCATTTTCAGGTAAGCTACCATTTCGTACCACTCCTGAACATCATCGTAAAATATTTATTGCGGCAAAGAAGGCTGGCAAAAGTATTAACACCTGGATGGATGAAGTGTTAATTAAAGCCGCCGATCAGAGTGTTATAATGTAGTAGGGAAGGCATCTTGCCTGCTCTGCCTTTTATTTGGGATGGAGAAAATGACTGTTTACAACTATTGGAGTCTATGATGATAAGTGTATGAGGGAACCAACGGTAGAACAATTACGAAGTTTATATCGGCTTTGTCATCTACTTACCAACGTGATGTTTCACCCAATTCATATCGTGCGTTTGGATGAACGGACTCTTAATCTATTTATCTTAGCAGGACAAAGCGAAGAGATTGAGTTTGAAATTCAAATTGATGGGAGTATTGAACCATGAGTAATGTCAATTATGCTGCAATGAGCGATCGCGAACTAAAGCGATATATTCTCACTCATCGAGACGATCGCGAAGCTTTTTATGCCTATATGGATCGGCGGCATTCTCGTCCTCACAAAGTTACTATAAAACTTGACGATCCAGCTTGGGAAGAGAAAATAATATCAGCAATTCAGATGAACTTAAACTCTGCTAATTAATGTAGGCAATCGTTTATATTGCCTTTCAAAGTCGTTTAGTCCCCGATAAAATAACAATATGACTACGCTGACTCTCAACCTTAACCCGATTATTAAACTGACAGACGATCAATTTTTTCAACTCTGTCAAGAAAATGAGAATATTAGACTAGAACGCACGGCCAAGGGAGAATTAATAATCATGTCACCAGCAGGAGGAGAAACTGGAAACCGGAATGCCGGATTAACTGCACAAGTTTGGATTTGGAACGATCAAAATAAACTGGGTGAAGTGTTTGATTCCTCTACTGGTTTTAAGCTTCCTAATGGTGCAGATAGAGCACCTGATACTGCTTGGGTAAAATTAGAACGATGGAATGGTTTAACTCCTGAACAACAAAAGAAATTTCCCCCTTTGTGTCCAGATTTTGTAGTGGAGTTACTTTCTCCTAGTGATAGTTTGAAAGATACTCAGGATAAGATGAGAGAATATCGAGATAATGGTGCGCTTTTGGGTTTGTTAATTAATCGCAAAAATAGGCAAGTAGAGATTTATAGACCCGGTGCAGAAGTTGGGGTTTTGGATGATCCTACTCAAGTATCTGGTGAGCCAGAGCTTCCTGGTTTTGTGTTAAACTTAGCATCAATTTGGTAAGGCGTTAATCAAGTCAATTTAGCGATGCAAAATCTCTGATGAAAAGTGCAGTAAAGCCTTTACTGCCAATCTTAAGGAGAATTTGCCCACTCAGAAGTTAACTTACGGAAATTATATTCAGAGGCCCCTGGATGACAGGTGGCACAACTGCTGATATTTAAAACTTCAGGCATTTTAACTCTGGGATGTAGGGCTTTAAAATAGCGAGATTTAGCTACTCTGTAAGGAACCTCTTCATCTTGAGATTGGAGGCGCGAAAAAGTCCGCAGATAGTTCCATACTAACAAGCGCGGCGGATCTACTAGCAATCGGATTGTTTGTCCGTAGTGTTCGGGATCTTGCAATAGTTGCCGCCAAGTTTCAGTAGGCATGACTTGCGGGGGTAAAGCAATGTGGCAAGTGGCACAGTTTTCTCTGTAAACTTCTTGCCCTAGTTGATACCTTTCTGGAACTAAATCCACAGTGCCAATGCTTTCTGTTGGTGTTCCCTGGGTAATTTGTGGAATCTCGGCGACACCTGTAGCCTGTGCCGCCAGCCATCCAATAGAAATACTCCAGAGTAATATCAACAGTAGTAACACGAGTGGCGATCGCCTTCGCCCCTGCCGTTGATTTTTTCGCTGCCTTCCACCATTCATCTTTACTTGCCTATATAACAACCGCTTTCGTGGGTTAGGACATTCTCAATTCCTGCCACCATAAATTTCAACCCTTCTTCTCCTTCTTCCCCTTCTTCCCCTAGCCCCTAGCCCCTAGCCCCTAGCCCCTAGTTATATAACTGGAACAGTCATGCCTTCGCGGGCTAAAAAGCCATTGGGAAAAACTGACTGGAGTGATTCTTCTACACTGTCGAGAAAGTTATCATCGTGAGAAGGATCGTGATGAAACATGACGATCCGTTTTACACCTGCGGCTTTGGCGACTTCTACTCCTACTTCCCAGGTTGAGTGTCCCCAGCCTATTTTCGGAGATTTGAAGTCGTGATATTCAGCATTAGTGTAAGTGGCATCATAAATCAGTACGTCGGCATTACGAGCCAGGTGTAGGACGTTTTCATCTAATCGATCTGGGTAATGTTCTGTGTCTGTACAATAGACTGCTGTATGTCCCTGCCATGTAACTCGATAGCCTACGGCCGTATTGGGGTGATTGAGCAAAGCCGTCTCGATTTTGATGTCATCGAGTTCGATGATATCGCCTGGGGTGATATCGTAAAATTTCAGGTCTGATGCCATCACCTGTATGGGTACGGGAAAGTTGGGATGGAGCATCTGGTCAGAAAGACGCTGTTTAATCGTAGAACCGTTGGGGGCGATCGCACCGTAAATGTGAAAGCAGTTCTTGGGAACAAAAGCAGGGACAAAAAACGGAAATCCTTGGATGTGATCCCAGTGAGTGTGGGTAAAAAACATATGAGCTTCTACAGGCATCTGTCGCAGCAGACTGATACCTAGTACCCGCAAACCTGTGCCGCCATCAAAAATCAGGCGTTTATCGCCCAAACGCATTTCTACACAAGATGTATTTCCGCCGTAGCGGACTGTTTTGCTGCCGGGACTAGCTATGCTGCCCCGCACTCCCCAAAATTGGACAAAAAATTCAGTCTGAGGCTTGGTTTCAAGCATGGCGTTCCCGTCTTTCGGCTGTGTACTCGGTGAGATTGGTTCAGAATCAGGCATCTTTTTTAGCTTGGCAGGGAAGAAGTTCGGACAGGGGATCTTAGATTTTATATTTTAGATTTTAGACTTTAGAGTTGAAATAGCAGAGGGCGATCGCGTATCTGCTGGGGTCAAAGATATAGGAGGGCGTGGTAGCTCAGGGAGGATAATTTGTAGATTGAACCTGGGAATTTAGTGCCTGAATGCAACAACCTCTCTCAGGGAAAAGTAGGCAGACGGTACACTCAGTTTATCGCTCTCTAGCTGTCCGGTGTTGTTACTTAGTCCATTTAGATTAAGATAGCCTTGAGTTAAGCTGTTTGTCTTCAGAATTTTCACTTAATAGTTTTTTGCTCTGAGAGCTTAGGCGGACTATTAAAGGCAAAAACCCCTATCGTCTTTGCTATTTAGGTTTTTACCGCTTTCTTCCTCTTCATACAGGAAGTTACAGGGTGGGCAATGCCGCAAACCTTCTCTAGCTATTCGTTATAAGCTTTTCACGGCTTTACCCACCCTAGTTTCTAACTATGTCCTCCCACTTAACAGATTGCGGCGGCAGTCTTAAGTTCAATGCTGAGGATTGTTTGTGGAGCGATCGCCTGGATGTCCCTACCTCATTTTTTAGCTGCTTGGACGCACTGCTCTACTAAGGGCATGACTCGATCGACATCTGCCCACCCTAGAATTTCTGTCACCTTTTTTTCCAGGTTCTTGTAGCTTCTAAAAAATTCGGCGATTTCGTCTAAGCGATGGGGTGCTATGTCTTTGAGGGATTTAATGTGAGCGTAGCGGGGGTCTTTGTCGGGTACGCACAGCAGTTTTTCGTCGCGATCGCCTCCATCTATCATCTCTAGAAAACCAATGGGACGGGAGGCGATGACGCACCCCGGAAATGTTGGCTGGTCTATTATTACCATCCCGTCAAGGGGATCGCCGTCATCTGCGAGGGTATTAGGTATAAACCCGTAGTCGTAAGGGTACTGTACTGAGGAAGAAAGTACGCGATCGAGAGCAAAGGCTTGTAAATCTTTATCAAACTCGTACTTGTTTTTGCTACCAGCGGTGATTTCAATCAATACGTTGAGCACTCCGGGCTTTGGTTGAGCCGGAATTAAAGATAAGTCCACAGAATTTCTCCACAGTAATTGAGAATAGGGGATGCTGTCCCCCAGGGCTGTTGCCCGCAAGCCGGGTCAGATTCTGCCACTGGGTGTAGCATTTGTTCCAAATAGCATTTTAGAAGCGATCGGCCCCTGATTGAAAA
>NZ_CACA01000052.1:0-4709 GCF_000180455.1 Kamptonema sp. PCC 6506 | reverse complement strand
CCCCAACCCCCGTACGGAGGGGGCTACGGGGGGGTGGCAGTGCGATATTGCTCAAGTGAAAGCTTTGGCAATTACTGATGATGTGGTGGAGTTTATGGCACTGCAATTACAAAAATTGCCAACAGAAACTCAGAATATTCTGAAATTAGCGGCTTGTATTGGGGCGCAGTTTGATTTGAATACCCTGGCGATCGTTTCTGAGCAGTCAAAAGAAGATGCGGCGACAGCATTATGGCAATCATTACAATTTGGTTTGATTATTCCAAAGGAGGAAATTTACAAGTTTTTTACTCAATCAGATACTGCATCAGTTTCTCAAGTAGCGGCTAATCCCACTTATCGCTTTTTGCACGATCGCGTTCAACAAGCCGCCTATTCTCTGATTCCCGATGACCAGAAAAAAAAGACCCATTGGACGATTGGGCAACTCCTGAAACAGCAGATTTCTCAGGAGGAGCTAGAGTCGTCTATTTTCGATCTGATCGGTCATCTGAATATGGGGGTTGAGTCGATCGAACAACCACAACAGTGCCTTGAACTGGCTCAATTGAATCTGATCGCTGGTCGCAAAGCGAAGGCGGTGAGTGCCTTGGATGCTGCTGCCAAATACTATCACCAAGGCATCGCCCTTGTCGAGGAGGGGATTTGGCAAACCGATTATGACTTAGCCTTGGGATTGTACGAGCTAGCAACCGAAGTCGCAGCAATGCAAGGGGATTTCGCTCAGATGGAGCAATGGGCCGCCGTCGCAATTTCCCAAGCCACCATCACGGATTGCATCAAGGTTCAGTCCGCGCGGATTCAAGCTTACGCCACAGGCAATCAATTTGATCGAGCGCTTACTGTTGCTATCCAAGCCCTGACAGACTTGGGCTTTCATTTGCCCACGCAGGCCTCAGAAGCAGAGATTGGTGAGGCGTTACAGGCCACCATGACCCTGGTGGCACAACAGCCAATCGCATCGCTGGCAGACTTGCCCGTCATGCAGGATCTAACGCAACTAGCCACAATGGAAATCTTAGCTGCCCTCTTGTCTGTTACTTACACCAGTGCACCCACGCTGTATCCGCTGGTGGTGATGGAGCAGGTGCGGCGATCGATTCAGTTGGGTAATGCGCCCTCTTCTGCATTCGCCTACGTCACCTACGGTGTTTTGGTCAATTGCTTGCTACAAGATGTGGAGCAAGCCTCACAACTGGGTGAAGTGGCACAGCGGCTATCGGATCGGAGTAATTCTCAAGACTTGAAAGCGAAGGTTTACACTTGTGTGGGCGGTGTACTCTTCCATTTGAAGCACCCCTTAAAAAATTCCCTGTCAATCTTACTAGAGGCTCATCAAGCGGGGTTGGCCTCTGGCAGCTTTGAATATGTCGGCTATAGCGGTTATATGTATGCGTCACACCATTACCTAAGTGGCGAGTCTCTCACGGTGACAGAAGAGATTGCCGCAGAGTTTTATCGTCGCTTGAGGCAGTTAAACCTAACCACCACCACCAACTACTGTGGAATTATTCATCAGGCCGTCCTGTATTGGTTGGGGCAGCGATCCCAAAGGGGGGAACAGGGGGAGTACATTTTGCTCGAAGCCGATCTTAGATCGCAAATGGAAGCGCAAAAAAATGGGGCGGGATTAGTAATCCTATTTGTGAATCAATTGATGCTTTGCTATGGCTTTGGTAGATTCGATCGAGCCATGACGGCGGCACAGCAATTTAAGCTCTGGTTACCAGCCGCCAGCGGTACGATTATGGAACCCTTATTCTATTTTTATGATTCTCTGATCGCCCTGGCAATCTACCCCCAAACGGCGATCGCACAGCAACCGCAATTATTAGAGCAGATTGCTAATAATCAACAGCCGTTGAAGCTCCTTGCCGATCGTGCACCAATGAATTTCTTACATAAATACCAGTTGGTGGAAGCCGAAAAATGTCGGGTGTTAGGTAAGAATTATGAGGCAGGAGATTGGTACGATCGCGCGATCGCTGGAGCCAAAGCCAACGGCTACATCCAAGAAGAAGCTTTAGCCAATGAACTTGCAGCTAAGTTCTACCTGGACTGGGGTAAAGAAAAAGTTGCCGTTGGTTATATGCAAGAAGCCTATTATTGCTATGCCAAATGGGGTGCCAAAGCCAAAGTCGCCGATTTAGAACAACGCTATACAGATTTGTTGCGCCCGATCTTGCAACAAGCAGCATTGACTCTGAATCCTCTGGAAACCTTAGCAACGCTGGCTAACCCCGCCTTATCGCTCCATTCCTCCAGCCAAACCAACCACTCGTCTAGTAGCAGCATCAATACTGCCCTCGATTTTGCCGCTATTATCAAAGCTTCTCAAGCACTATCGAGTACGATTCAACTCGATGAATTGTTGCACCAACTGACTCAAATTATTTTACAAAACTCTGGAGGATCTCTCTGTGCCTTAATTTTGCCCAATACAGATGGACAATGGCAGGTGAGAGCGATCGCTACACCTGAAGCAACAGAACTATGCACGCAACCGATCGAGGGCAACATTAACTGCCCCTTGAAGTTAATTCAGTACGTTAAAAATACGCAAGAAATTGTTGTCATTGACGACATCAAAACTGACTTGCCTGTGATTGATGAATATCTCAATCGCCAACAGCCACAGAGTGTGTTGTGTTTGCCCATTCTTAACCAAGGACATCTCATTGGGATTCTATATTTAGAGAACCGAACCACAAGAGGCGTATTTATCAGCGATCGCATCCTCATCCTCAATTTCCTCTGCACTCAAGCTGCCATTTCTTTAGAAAATGCTCGACTCTATCAACAATCACAAGACTGGGCCCAACAGCTCGAACAATCTCAACTGCAACTGGTACAAAGCGAAAAAATGTCTGCCCTCGGCAATCTGGTAGCTGGGGTTGCTCACGAAATCAACAATCCTGTTGGTTGCATTGTCGGCAATGTCGGTGCTGCCCAAGATTATATCAACGATCTATTAGGTTTAATCGATCTCTATGGCGAAAAATTCCCTCAACCTGGAGCAGAAATTGAAGAGGAATTAGAAGCGATCGACCTTGAATATGTGCGAGAAGATTTGCCGAAGTTGATTAAAGCAATGAAAGATGGAGGCGATCGCATCACATCGATCAGCAAGAGTCTTCGCACTTTCTCCCGTGCTGATAGCGATCGAAAGCAGATATTCGATCTCCATGAAGGGATCGATAGCACGATCTTAATTTTACGCCATCGCCTCAAGGCAAATGATAATCGTCCGGCGATTGAAGTTGCCACCAACTACGGAATTATTCCCGCAATTAATTGCTTTCCTGGGCAATTAAATCAGGTATTTATGAATATTCTTGCCAATGCGATAGATGCTTTGGATGAATCAAATATTGGACGAAGCTTTGCGGAAATCAAGGCGAATCCTAATCGCATTAAAATTGCCACTTTTGTAGAAAATCAAGAGGTAAAAATTACTATTACTGATAATGGCAAGGGGATGAATGAATCAGTCATACAAAAGATATTTGACCATTTATTTACGACGAAAGTTGTCGGTAAAGGTACGGGATTGGGATTGGCGATCGCTCGTCAAATCGTCATCGAAAAACATGGCGGTTCTATTCATGTTAACTCAACACTAGGTCAAGGGACAGAATTTATTATCACCTTACCTATTAAGGGAGAATAAACCAGTTAAATTTCCACTTCGATTACTCATAAATTCTCAAAGAACAATGGTTATTAATAACTCTCACCAAAATAGCAACCGTCAGACAACAGTTCAAATTCTCGACTATCAAATTCTCGAAACAGTTTATTCAGGAAGTCGCACCTTAGTATATCGAGCTATCCGTACCAGCGATCGATTACCTGTTGTCATCAAACTGTTGAAAAATGAATACCCTACATTCAGCGAACTCGTGCAGTTTCGCAACCAGTATACCATTACTAAAAACCTTTGTAAACCTGGAATCATCCAAACCTATAGCCTAGAACCCTATCGAAATGGCTATGCCTTAGTCATGGAAGATTTTGGGGGTATTTCTCTTCACGAATGGGCACTAAAAGCGGAAAAATTACTATCTTTGAGGGACTTTTTAGAAGTAGCGATCGCACTGTGCAATATTTTATATATATTGTATAGCGAGCGGATTATTCATAAAGATATTAAACCCAGTAATATCTTAATTAATCCCGAAACCAAACAAGTCAAATTAATTGACTTTAGTATCGCCTCCTTGTTACCGCAAGAAACAGAAAATTCGATCAATCCTAATATATTAGAAGGGACAATTGCTTATATTTCTCCCGAACAAACCGGGAGAATGAATCGGGGGATTGACTATCGGACTGACTTTTATTCTTTGGGTATAACTTTCTACGAATTACTGACGGGTCAATTACCTTTTCAGTCAAACGATCCGATGGAGTTAGTACATTGTCATATTGCCAAACCAGCACCGTTAGTCCATGAAATCAACCCAAAAATTCCATCTGTCCTCTCAAAGATTGTCAGTAAATTGATGGCAAAAAATGCCGAAAACCGCTATCAAAGTGCCTTGGGACTGAAGTTTGATTTAGAGAAATATTTACATCAACTACAAGCAACTGGTAGGATTGAAGACTTTGAAATTGCACAGCATGATATGTGCGATCGCTTCCTCATCCCCGACAAACTCTATGGTAGAGAAACTGAGGTTGAAACCCTACTGCAAGCCTTTGAAAGA
>NZ_CACA01000053.1:0-4977 GCF_000180455.1 Kamptonema sp. PCC 6506 | reverse complement strand
GGGGGGTTCCAACGGACGCAATCGGATAATCGCTGCATCGGCTGCACCGGGAAGCATTACAGTGTTATTTTGTACTTGATGGTCGTACTGTCGATAAACCCAACTTTTAGAAGCAATTGTCGGCGTATCTAGTAGTGTCAATAAAATTTCATTCCAAGTTTGAAACTCTTCGGCAATTTCAATACCATTAATTGTACAAGGAGGCAAAGAATTAGCTGACCATTCCCAAGCTTTCTTTACATATTCGGGCAATTCTGTCAACAATTTATGGTGATAAATGGGCGTATTCTCTGCTAAAGCAGTTGCGGGAATTTCGGCGGCAATTTCTCCCTTAAATAAAATTCGCACGATTGGTTCGGCAATGACTTGACCAGCGATGACGGCTTGGAGTCCCCAACGGTGAAAAATATCAATTAACTCTTGTTCGCGCCCTTTGTGAGCCACAAATAACATCCGTTCTTGTGATTCGGAAAGGAGATATTCATAGGGAACCATTCCTGTTTCTCGAACTGGGATTTTATCTAAATCAAATTCAATTCCAACCCCACCTTTGGCTGCCATTTCTGATGTGGAACAAGTGATGCCGGCTGCACCCATATCTTGGGCTGCTACTACTGCACCTGTTTTAAATGCTTCTAAGCAAGCTTCAACTAATGATTTTTCTAAGAAGGGATCTCCTACTTGCACGGCGGGGCGATCGTCAACTGATTTATCGGTTAATTCTGCACTGGCGAAACTTGCGCCGCCCATGCCATCTCTGCCAGTAGTTGAACCAACATAAAGCACTGGATTACCAATGCCAGATGCACCGGATTTAACTATTTCTGGTGTTTCCATTAACCCCAGGGCCATGACATTAACTAAGGGATTGCCAGAATAGGCGGAGTTAAAGTAAATTTCGCCGCCGACGGTTGGAACGCCAATGCAATTACCATAATGGGAAATTCCTGATACTACACCTGTGAATAATCGCCGAGTTTTAGCATCATCTAAGGAACCAAAACGGAGGGAGTTTAATACAGCAATGGGACGCGCCCCCATTGTGAATATATCTCGCAAAATTCCGCCGACTCCGGTGGCTGCACCTTGGAATGGTTCTACTGCTGAAGGGTGATTGTGGGATTCGATTTTAAAGGCGAGTTGGATGCCATTACCTAAGTCTATAACGCCGGCATTTTCTCCGGGGCCGACGAGAATGCGATCGCCTGTGGTGGGAAATTGTTTGAGTAGCGGCCGCGAATTTTTATAGCAGCAATGTTCTGACCACATCACGCCAAACATTCCTAATTCAGCCTTGTTGGGATGGCGATTTAGCCGTTTGACAATTTCTTCGTATTCTTCAGGTTTTAGACCTTCAGCGGCGATTTCTTCTGGGGAGAATGGGGCTAATGACATGATATTTTGAATTCCTTGGTGAAGGGCAATCCTGAATTGGATTTATTAGTGTTATCTTATCGTAATGTCGCTCTCTGGGCGGTTCTTTCACCGCCCAGAGGGTGGCGTTACGGGTGCATAATTTTGAGATAGTTCGCGATCGCTACATAAATTTTAAGACTTACGCACTTTCAGGGTATAGGGAGAGTTGGGGATTGCTTGCGTCTAGTCAAGCGCTACGCGCAGGCTTCGCCAACGCCATCACAGAAATACCAAAAATACGTTCAAAACTGCCTAAGTCCTGAATTTCTCAAGCGGCTGTATTACACTTAGGTGAGCAGCCCTCACTGGTTTTCGGGCCAAAAGCTTATGTTTGCTAAATTTCACGCTCTTTATCCGACAGGTCAGTTAATCTCAGAGTTGGTGACAATTTATCACGGTAAATTTGTCGTTCGCACTCTGATTCAGGTAGATGGAAAAACTCTGGCTACGGCGATGTCTGCTGGTGATAGTGTTGAGTTGGCAGAGGATCAAAGCTGGAAGCGATCGCTCTCTATGCTCGATCTTAATGCCCCCATGCCTCAGTCAACTTCTCTGGAAACTGAACCAGTTGTCAGGCTGTACACAGGAACCAATCGAGACGACGTTAGGGAAGATGTAATGTCAACTTTCCCTGGAGATGTTGTACCGCAAGTTCCCCAGCGAGATATTCCTGTTACTACTGAAAAGGTTATTCCTTCCTCTCAAAGTAGTTTTGTCAATACCAAAACGCCGGTAAATGACTCTACATATTCGTCGCCTCCTGAACCCGTGCGATCGCCACTTCCTCCCCAGACTCCAAGCGTTCCCCCTGCGCCGAAGCAATTAGACTCTGATGCTTGGCTTTCCTCTAGTTATGGGGTTTCTTCCCCAAGTCAGGAGATAGCGGCAATACCCTCGCCAACAGGCGGCAAAAGTGAAACGTCGTTTTCGCCTCCGACTGACAGCAGCCTCGATCTAGGGGAAGTGGAACCCCTATCTACAGAGATTCAAAGTGGGATACCTCTGGAAATGAGCCCGCCGAGCGAGACCATAGAGGATAATTCCGATACGATCGCGCAAATTGACGTACTGCTCAAGCGCCTGAAGTGGAGCAAAGATCAAGAATCGGAGTATTTGCTTCAAGCTTACGGCAAGCTTTCACAGGGTATTTTAGCTCGGCATGAGTTACTAGATTTCTTAGACTATCTAGAAATTTTTAGCAAAACTACTGAGGAAATTACTCGCTTGCATTGGGATAGAAAGCAAGGTCGCGATCATCTTAACCAAGCTTACGGCAAAATCGCACGGCATCACTTAAATAAAGAACAGTTGCTCGATTTCCTCCAATATCTGGAATCGCAGTAAATAGCAACCATGTCAAACTAAATTCCGCAGATGAAGACGCGACATTCCAGCAAAGAACAAGCATTCTCTTTGCAGCTTGTTCTTATTATTCCATTCGTTCTGCAAATCTTTGGAGCGGTAAGTCTAGTTGGATATTTATCCTTCAGAAATGGTCAGAAAGCTGTAAATGAGCTGGCAAACCAACTGATGGAACGAACCAATAGCATGGTAAATCAACATCTGGATTCTTATTTATCTATCCCTCATAAAGTGAGCCAGATAAATGCCGATGCGATTCGGATGGGATTGCTGGATGTGCGCGATCGCAAAACAGTCGGAAAGTATTTCTGGCATCAGATGCAGGCCTATGACCTGACTTACATCGGCATCGGACTAACGACGGGTGAGGGAGCAGGAGCTGGTAGTTATGATGGCAAAACAGTGGTGATTGATGATTGGAGTGCCAAGCTTCCAAACAATTGCTACACCTACGCCACCGATGACCGGGGTAATCGCACCAAATTGGCTACGATTACTGATTGGGACAACTTCACCATGCCCTGGTATACGGAACCTGTGAAAGCAGGTAAACCCGTCTGGTCGGGGATTTATACCTGGAATTATCCCAATTATCCCTTTATCGTTGCTTCGGCGGGTCGTCCTATCTATGACGCACAAAATCGCTTGCTAGGAATAGTCGGAGCCGACATTCACCTGTTAAAACTGAGCGATTTCTTGCGAAGTATGAAAGTCAGTCAGTCAGGACAGGTTTTCATTCTGGAACGGAATGGGATGTTAATTGCCAATTCTGCGAAAGAGCAGCCCTTTGTTCTCGTTAAGAACGAGATCCAGCGTTTGAAGGCGATAGAAAGTGGCAACCCCCTAGTGCAGGGAATTGCCAAACAACTCCAGCAACGCTTTAAAAATTTCCAGAACATTACCGAAGCCAAACAACTTAAGTTTGATTTAAAGGAAGAGCCTTATTATCTTCATGTCACCCCTTGGCGCGACAAATATGGATTGGATTGGTTAGTAGTAGTGAGCGTACCAGAAAGCGAATTTATGGCAGAGATTAACGCTAACACTCGCACCACTATCTTTCTCTGTTTAGGGGCATTAGGAGTCGCTTCTGCGATGGGTATTTTCACGTCCCGCTGGGTTGTGCAGCCCATTCTCCGTCTAAATCAGGCAAGTAAGGCAATGGCATCTGGTAACTTAGATCAGGCTGTGGAAGATAGCGGAATTAAAGAACTAAACACACTTGCCCAATCCTTTAATTACATGGCGAAACAAGTGGGCGAATCCTTTACGGCGTTAGAAAAAAGTAATGAAGAACTAGAAAATCGGGTGGAAGTACGCACTGTTGAACTTAAAAATGCTTTAAGTGAATTACATAGCACTCAAGCGCAGGTGATTCAGAGTGAAAAAATGTCTAGTTTGGGGGAATTAGTTGCGGGAGTTGCCCATGAAATTAACAATCCGGTTAACTTCATTCATGGCAATCTCACTCATGCTGAAGATTACATTCAAAATTTATTATATTTTGTTCAGCTTTATCAACAGCAATATCCTCAACCGACTCCAGAAATTCAAACTGTAGCCGAGGAAATCGATCTGGATTTCTTGCAAGAAGACTTACCCCGCATTTTGTCTTCTATGCGGATAGGTACGGATCGCATTCGGCAGATTGTACTCTCACTGCGTAACTTTTCGCGTAAGGACGAAGCTGATATTAAGGCAGTGGATATTCATGAAGGTATTGACAGCACTCTCATGATTTTGCAACATCGTCTCAAAGGGCAATCAGGACGACCAGAAATTGAGACGATCAAAGATTATGGCACTTTACCTTTGGTGGAATGTTACGCCGGACAACTCAATCAAGTGTTTATGAATATTCTCACCAATGCGATCGATGCAATCGAAGAGGGGAATGCCAATCGAACGTTTGAGGAAGTTGAGGTAAATCCTGGTCGAATCAAAATTAGAACTTCTGTAACTGCTGACCAATGGGTGCAGATTGCGATCGCAGATAACGGCCCTGGCATTCCCGAAGATATTCAACAAAGGATATTTAATCCATTCTTCACAACTAAGGCGATTGGGAAAGGCACTGGCATGGGGATGTCGATTAGCTATCAAATTATTACAGAAAAACATCGCGGAAAATTGAAGTGTTCCTCTACCCTTGGTCAGGGAACTGAGTTTGCGATCGAAATTCCCATTCAGCAATAACTA
>NZ_CACA01000054.1:0-3309 GCF_000180455.1 Kamptonema sp. PCC 6506 | reverse complement strand
GCTCCCCCAGCCCCCAGCCCCTAGCCCCTAGCCCCTAGCTATGGTAATGACAACTTTAAAATTCTTATCCTTGCTGAAAGTTTTCCCCATATATTCCACAGCGTTTCCACAGGCTAGATGAGGTTTTCCACAGATTAGACAAGGTTTTCCACAGGCGTTAACGGTAGTATCAAGCCTTGCTGCTTAATTGGGGATTTTATTCATTAACTAGCTACTTCCAGAGTGGCGCTCAAAGTTATAAACTTATGTAACGGGGATCGGTCTCAAGACCTGATTGTTGTGTAAATATTTTTTTAAGATAAAGAGGTTTGTAACAATTCGCAACATTGACAACACCACCCCCTCTTAGCGCACAATGATGCGACCGACCTAAATTAAGCGCTCCGATTCCGGCTGTGTCCCTTAGCTGTCGATTCCGCGAGCTGGGTTTTGATATCTGTTTATTTGTGAGATTTAGAAGCGATGATGAACGCAACTGTCAGTATTTTGGCTGAAATTCCCGAAACCCTCCACGAATCCCTCAAAACCTACCTAGAAACCCATCCCGACTGGGATCAAGACCGGGTATTTTCCGCAGCTCTATCTCTGTTTTTATTGCAGAATGGGGATAGCGGTACACCAGAGGCATCAAGAAGCTATCGCCAAGCTGCCAGAGTTTACCTCGAAACCCTTTTTCAGCATCCTGTGTAAAGGAAGAGGGGCTAGGGGCTAGGGGCTAGGGGCTAGGGAAGAAAGAAGAAGGAAGAGGGAAGAAGGAAGAGGGAAGAAGAGGATTTTTCTGCAATTAGCCATTAGCCATTAGCCATTAGCAATTCCCTCTTCCCTAGCCCCTAGCCCCTAGCCCCTAGTCCCTCTTCCCTAAATTGCCTCAAACTTATAACCAACACCTCGGACGGTTTGAATCATAGAAGGTTGATTAGCATCCGGTTCAATTTTTCGGCGAATTTGACCGATGTGGACATCAACAACACGCTGATCTCCGACATATTCGTAATCCCAAACTTCTTGAAGTAGTTCAGCTCGTCGCCACACGCGACCGGGTTTGCTCGCCAAACAATAAAGCAAGTCAAATTCCAGAGCAGTTAAAGAAACTGTCTGACCGCTAAGCATCACTTCTCGGCGAACTGGATCGATCGCTAGGGGCCCAAAAATCAGGCTTTGCTGTTCTGCGGGAGTAACTATGCGCTTACGCTTCAATATTGCTCCCACGCGAAAACCGATCTCTACAAGACTAAAAGGTTTAGTGATGTAGTCGTCAACTCCCGACTCAAACCCTTTAATTTTGTCAGCCTCATCAGTTCGGCTAGTTAACATCACTACAAACACACCCGTCCGACTTTGCATTTCTTGACAAAGTTTGTAGCCAGTAGTGTCGGGCAAATTCACATCCAGAATCACGAAGTCTGGATTGAGCTGCTCAAATAATCCCAGAGCAGTCTGGCCGTCCCCGGCAGACTCCACTTGATAGCCTTGCTGGCTCAAATAGCGGTGAATTAAGTTTCGGATTGCCGGGTCGTCATCAACCACAAGGATCTTTGGAGGGGCCATGACCACAAAGTTGCTTTGAGAATTAGGCAAGAATATAAGTCATAGTAATGGAAAACTTGGATACAGACATACACTAAATTTTAAGTGTCATATTTACAATTGTTGCAAAATTTCAGGTAGTAAATCGCTAGGAAGCTTAGATAGAGCTAAATTTTGGCCTTGCAGCCCACATTCACTATAGAAAGCTTGAATTGTTTTGACAATACAATTTAGAGCAGTCTGGCGACAATCAGCATAGATAGGGTTGGGGGTCTGGCTTTGAGAATTGGTGTTTTCGCGACCTGCTAACCCTGACCCGTTCATTTGCTGTTGCCATCCCATACAAGCTTGCAACTGGTTTTGTAGTGCAGATTCTAGATGGGTTCTTAGCTCAAGTTTACTCAAGGAGAAGTAAGGGTCTGTGGCTAACTGATAGTGGGCTAGCCCTAAATTGTTGTAAGCGGCCAGTATGTCAAACGTCAACTGGTTGGGGTGAATTTGCTTGGCGGCGGCGATCGCGTTTTGATAAGCTGCGATCGCATTCTCCAAAGATTCTATCCGTCCCTGTTTGTGCCGGAGGTTAGCTAGATGCCAGTAAACTGTCCCCAGATTGTTCTGCGTGGCTGCACAGGCAGCCGGTACTAACTCTTGAGTACGATACCTCAAAGCTTCCCGATAGGCATCCACAGCTTCTAATAGGAACCCCTCTGAGGGTTCGTGCTGAGCAAGATTCCACCAAGCCGTGCCTAAGTTATTTTGCACTCCAGCATAGTTTAGGGGCTCTCGTTCTGAGCTGTAATAGCTTAGAGCTTTAGTGTAAGCCGCGATCGCGCTTTCGAGAAATGCCACTGGTTGGTCGTGTTGAGCTAAATTCCAATAAGCTGTTCCTAAATTATTCTCAACAGCAGCATAATGTTGAGGTTCTACGTCTGGGTCAATATATAAAAGGGCTTCCTGGTAAGCTCTAACCGAATGCTGTAAATTTTGGACACCATCTCGAAATCGAGCCAAATCTCCCCAAGTTGCGCCTAAATTTTTTTGCAATCTAGCATAGCTCTGGGGTTGCGTCTTGGGATTGAGCTGTGCTAAAGCTTTTTGGTAGAGAGCAATACTGTGTTCTAAATCAGATAAAGCCAAAGATGCAATTTCAGGCGATCGCGGATAGCGAGAAAGCATCCAGTAGAGAGTACCGAGGTCATTGAGAATATCGGGAACCGTCGATAGCTCAGATTTAGCAGACAGTTGACTTAAATTCTGGTTAAGTTGGCTAATTAAGGCGCTGCGTTCCCCATCTTCTTGCCGATCGCCTTGTGGTTTTGCATCCGAGCTGGTAAATTCAAGTACCATTTCGTAAGCGCGGATAGCAATTAACAGGTAAGTACGCGAAACATCTCCCGCTAGAATGCGATCGCGGTAAAAATTCCCCAAAGTCTGATAAGCCAAAGCCAAAGTCTGAGGTAAACACTCTTGTTCCTGTAGCAGTTCGATATATTGCAAAGTTTGAAGCGCCACAAAATTTCGTCCTGCTGCGGGTGAAATCCCATCTCCTCCTTCCAACTCCCCAGATGCAGCCGCGAGTACCAAATCTGCCAGCTCAAGAGCTTTTGGATTTTGAATTTTAGACTTTACAATCGGAATTGCAAACTCTTGGCTAGGAACGGACAAAATTGCAGAATCTTGGCTAGGAACAGACAAAACCTTGGGTCGAGAACCATTCTGTGTATTATTAGAACTCTCCAAAGGCCTCACACCCAAAGACTGGTAACTCAAACCCAGCAAAAC
>NZ_CACA01000055.1:0-32592 GCF_000180455.1 Kamptonema sp. PCC 6506 | reverse complement strand
CAATTTGGCAATTAGAGGATTTACGGATTGTAAAAGTATAGTAAGTGGTTGAGATTGCTTCGCTTGGCTCGCAATGACTGAATTAAATTGTCTATGGGTAAGTTGTGAATTAGCGATTAGCGATTAGCGATTACCAATTACCAATTACCAATTACCAATTACCAATTACCTCTAAATTTCCTAATTAGATTGCCAAAAATCTGTAACGTCATATCCCAATTCTGCTAACATTACTCGCAGTAGTGGCAAGCTTAAACCGATGACATTGGTGTGACAACCTTCGATTTTCTCGATAAATAATCCCCCTCTACCTTCAATGGCAAAACAGCCAGCACATTGTAGCGGTTCTCCTGTGGCGACATAAGCTGCAATTTGGCGATCGCTAACTTCAGCAAAATAAACTTGGGTAACTTGACACTTGACTCTGATTCTATCCTGTGTTATGTCAATTAAGGTATGGCCAGTGTAGAGTTGGCCAACTTCACCGCGCATTTTTTGCCACCGCGCGATCGCATCTTTTGCATCTGCTGGCTTTCCATGAATCTCGTCGCCAACAACCAGAAGGGAATCGCATCCCAAAACTACGATCGATTTACCTTGTTCAAATTCTCCCTTTTTCCCAGTCGGGAGTGAATTGGGATTCGCAATCAGAGATTTAGCGACTGTTTCAGCTTTTCGTTGTGATAATATCTCGACTAATTCAGCCGCATCGTTTAGTTGAATTTGGGACTCGTCAAAGTCGCTGGGATAAATAATAGGATTAATGCCAACACTTTCTAATAGGCGGCGGCGCGCGGGGGAAGCTGAGGCTAGTACAAAAGTGGGAATATCCATTTTGTGCGATCGAGACTTATAGCTGTTAACTGTTAACTATTAACAGTTAACAATTACCCTTAAAAGCTTAATAGACAGAGAAAGATTGAATGACTTTCTCAAATAATTGTTTGGCTTTTGGCCATCTATCTTCAGTAGAAGATATGTTGATAGTGAAAAGTTTACCGCGACTGACTGCTACGCTAGCTAGGTTGTGCCGCAGTTGGTTGGGAAGTTTGACGGCATACTCTAAAATGTAATAACTTTTCGTTCTAGATTCACGGGCTTCGGCATTAACTAATTCTGCTTCGCGGCCGGAATTGGGAGGTGCGATCGCGCTTTTGCTTAACCGATATCCTACTTCGCTGGGAGTACCTAAATCCGCAAGAGTTTTACCACTGGGAACTTCACTGATAACGACGCTGACGTTCTCTGTTTGCTCAATTAAATCGCGAAATACTACATCTGGGCCATTGGAAACATTTAGTGCCGTCCAGCCATTAGGATAGAGAAATTGGTAGCCGTCGGCTGTGTCAATGTAGCTTTTGAGCCCGCTAACGGTTGATACACAACTGGTTAAGGTAAAGCTAAAAATTACCAGAAGTATTGCCGCGATTCGTTTGAGCATTATTCTTGATTACCTGGTCGGGGTGCATAATGTGATGATTTTGATTTTCTCATAAAGACACCCAAAACGGAAACCGATCGCCTTCAAGGATGGGAGGAGGGATATTGACCTAAAAACAATTTAGCTATGGAGCGCTTCCCTCGTCCATAGCTTTGCAGTTCTATCTCGAAATCCCAATACACGCTAGTTTGTTATCCCAGAAATCCGTGCCTAGCTAGCACTTCTAAACCTAGTAGCGAGACAAAACCAATCATGGCAAGGCGACCGTTTAACCGTTCTGCGTAGGTTGTAAAGCCTGTACGCGGCTCTTCTTCGACGTAAATAGTGGGTTCAATGGCAAAATTGTTGAGTTTGCCTTGATCGTCAACGATCGCTCCTTTGCTAGTCATGTTTGTACTCCTGAATGGTTTTTTCTCTCCTGTTAACAAATGTAACAGAGCCATTAATAAATGTAAAGTAAAATATAAAATTTTTTCAATCTCAACATTTCCTTGGATTTAGGGCGATGAATCTAACTGGGGACAGTGGACTCTGGACAAGGAACAAGGGACTATATAGAGGATGGCAAGTTAAAGGTCAGTACCAAATCCAGTCAGGGCTGGAAAAAATGTTGCAAGGGAGGAAAGATTTATGCGGGCCAGTGTGGAACTGCGATGGTTTTATAGTGGCACGCTGCCAAAAGCGATCGCCCAGTGGTTTTGGCAGGATAGTCTGGGCGGCTATTTATGGCCTCATGAAGAACGGGAAGACTCATATTTACTGATACCTAGCTGCGATTATCTGGGCATAAAGTTGAGGCAGAAAGGCTTAGAGGTAAAATGGCGGCAAGCTGAGTTAGGGCCAGTGCAGTTTGGCAACCGTTGGGAGGGAAAGGCGGAAAAGTGGCTGAAGTGGGTTTGTGTAGAGACAGAGGCACCTGTGGCGGCTGATATTTTGGCAACTGGGGTGTGGGTGACGGTGAAGAAAAAGCGATCGCAACGTCTATACCAAGTTTCGGAGGAAGGTTTGACTCCGGTTCCAGTGGAAGCGCCTATCCCCCAAGGTTGCAGTGTCGAAATTACGCAGTTAAGTATTAACGGGGAGGAGTGGTGGACTATTGCTTTTGAGTCTTTTGGCCATGACAGTTATTTGATGGAAAATTTACAGATTGTAGCTGGTTGGGTGAGTAAGAGTTATCCGGGTCAAAAGTTAACTTTGGATAATTCTTTGGCTTATCCTCAGTGGCTTAATCGAGTTTAGCTTTTAGATTTTATCCTCTGGCCCAATAGAGGGCGATCGCGATGGGAGGCTGTCGCGATCGCTCTTTATTGACTGACTTGGAGGGTGTGGAGAGAAGCGATCGCGTCGATGTTAGCTCTACAATAATAGGGCTTACGCTCATGGCTCCAGAAACCGGGTTTTTGAGAGTATCTGTGGTGAAAACGAAGTATTTTCGTCAAAAAACCCGGTTTCTTTGGTTGGGTGCGTAAGCCCTAAATAAGTTCCTGCTAAGATTGCGCTCATATTGTTACTTATGGAGTCAATGATGAGTGAAACTACTTTAAAGCAGCAAGAAACTACTAAAAATCACATTATTTATGTATTGGAACAGTTGACTTTGGCGGAGCGAAGTGCTAGAGAGGAATGGCAAAAAAATGCTGTTGAGTTTCCGGGGAACGACGAGGCATTTTCTTTGTTATAGGAAGTTGAATTATTAACGGTTAATTTGCGAGGTTATGCCAGTCAAATTAAGGGAAGAGGGGGATTGAAAATGAGTTGCAGGTAATTGGGTAATTGCAAGCAATGCGATTTTTTAATGTGCCTGTTATTGCTGATTTTTACTTTGACACTCAGGGAAAGTATGAGCGGATGAAGGGTTATATTAGGATGTTAGATTATTTGCGGTTGTTGATGGTGGAATATTTGCAGTTAGTTCCGATTTTTTAAATCAGGTAAGTATGTTAGATCCGAAGTGAGGAGAGGGTTACATTGTCAAGACTCACCCGAAGTCGGCGCAATTCGTAACGGGGAAGCGGTGACAGACTTGCAATTGGTGGCATTATAGGGTATTATAACGCAGGAGAGTGACACCGATGTATAAGAGTTAATTAAGTTTACTCAGTATTTAGCAGCTTAATTTATTTGGAGACACTTAGTAACTATGGAGAATTTACAACAAATACTTGATACACGCCGACAAGAATTAATTAGTAAAATCCAGGGTTTGTCAGACCAAAAGCTCCAAAATATAGAAGCTATTTCTCATTGTTATGAGTTTATTCGAGAAGCTATTGAGAAAGCCGAAGTAGAAGCCAAAAATATAAATTATAAAGATTTGATAGAGCCTTCCTTCCATATTACAGATAATTTTGATAAAGTCATGTTTCAGGGACATATAAATACAGCCGCAAATCTAATTCCTAAAGAATTTGGGGAAATTAACAATGAATATATAAAAATGTCCGAAAAAAACAAAAAAGTTTTTAACTACATATACCATCAACTTTTTATAACTATCATAACAGTATTAGATGATTTTTTCTCCCAAATACTTTTATTAGTTTTAAAGGCATATCCCGAACGATTAGGTGACAAAAAGATTAAAAAGATAAAGGAGATAAAGTTTAGTGATTTAGGTAAATTAAGCTCTGCCTCAGAGATAGCGGCTTTTTTAGGCATGGCAGAGGGCGAAAAAGCCATTAAATTAATTGACGGAGAAATTAATAGTCTGATCCGAGATGACATTATGCGTGGTAGTCCATTAGACTATATCAAGAATTTACGAACATATTTAGAAACAGGAGACACATTCTTACGATTAAAATGGCTACTATATGCAGAAAGAAGTTCACGGCGTAACGCTGGCGTACATAGTGGCTGGTTCGGCAATGATGAGTGTAACAAAAGAATTAATGAAATTATTAAAATAGATACAGGAAATCAGCTAAAATTATCGGAGCTTAAAACAAATTTTATTGGATTCGAGGCGGAGTATTTTTGTGAAACATATCGTTTAGCTATTGATATCGTTAAAGCCTTTAAATCTCATTGTGAAAAAGACTTTAAATCTCATTATGATGAAAATGGGGATTTTATGCCAGCTACTCAGGATGAATCTGGCTCATTTATCGAAACAATAGGCGTAGAAACCGTTTATCCTCATCAATTAATTTTAACAATTCCTGCCCGTGAAACGATGGGAGTTCGAGAACATTTAACCACAGTTTTAGATAATTTATCCGATGATTTAGTTGCCGAAGTTCGTGACTTTGCTGAATTTTTGCAGCAAAGACAACAACAAAAGCAAGTAAGCTAAGAATAAGAAAATGCTCGCAGAGCCTAAATGTGTTAACAAAGACAAATAAGGTGTTATTTGACAACAAAAGATGGAGAATAGTGGGCTCGAACCGCTGGATTCTGCGGTTCGAGCCCTATCAGGTAACAAAAAGTTTTAAAGCTAATCAATGTCCATTTTTTCCTTCCGCTTCCAGGAGATGCAATGAAGGAAAAAATGTACACTGACTTTCTTTGCTAGAATCTATTCTCTAGTTACTAAAAGTATCCTTGATCTTATCAACAGTGCGTTCAATAGCATTCTTTGTGTTGTCTACTGCTTTCTTAGTCCGAGCCGCATCTCGATCGGCTCTTTCTTCAATTCGCGCTGTATCTTTGTCTGCTTTGCGTTCAACAAAACTACGGTTGTCCGTTGCTCGATCGACTTTATCGGCATTTCTATTTGCAGTTTCCTTCACCTTATCTTTCGTATCTTCGATGAAATTTTTGGCTCGTCCAGCATCTTCACTGGTTTTAGCTTTAACCTGATCGCCCGCATCTGAGGTTGCGATTAGGCTGGAAACAGGATTAGCCATTGCTGCGGTGTTCGAGAAAAACGCACCTTGCCAAATGAAGGCGATCGCTGACACGCAAAACAGAGCTGTCGCCATCCAGCGTCCTAGAGTCGAAAGCGGTTTTGTAAAATAATTCAGTTTCATAGAATACAATTCGATGAGATTTAACACTCTCTTTGTACTTCATTTGAGCGATCGACCAAATCTTTCCCTAGACTGAAGTTATGCGATCGTAAATTATTCAATAAATCCACTCTTTCGATAGATTAAATTTATAGGGTATTCCACTAACAGCGGCTAATGTACCTCTTTTGATTGAAAACTGCTATATATTTATTGTAAAGGCGCAATGCTATAGCAACGATAATTAGACATACTATCTTTTGTCGCTAATTTCTTCCTTAGCATTTAAGTAAGAAAAGTAAGATATAACAATTTTAAGCTTTTTTAAAGCGGTGTATCTCATCAACCTGGAATCTGCGACAAATAATGTGTTAATTGACAACAAGATATGGAGAATAGCGGACTCGAACCGCTGGCCTCTGCGGTGCGATCGCAGCGCTCTACCAACTGAGCTAATTCCCCCTACCGAGCTTAGATTTAAGAGTAAAAAACCTAAAACCTCGATCGTGACTGCTTGCTAAATACTTGCAGATATTTAGCGATCGTACCACAATTTCGCAAAAATGTCTAGACTATGCTGGATTTTCCTGACCTACCTCCTACGAATAAACCTGCTGGACTCTCTCAAATTCTAAATCGGAAAGGTAATCTACAGTCCAATTAGCAGCACGTTGGAGGAAATGAAACGGATAAGTATTCGCCACACCCACAACAGAAATACCCGCTTTTTGGGCCGCTTCAATCCCAGCAAAAGTATCTTCGATCGCCAAACATTCCCCAGGTTCCAACTTAAGGTCTGGATAAAGCTGGTTCAGCCTTTCAACTGCTAAGAGATAACCGTCTGGTTGCGGTTTACTTGCCATCACATCATCACCAGCAATAATTACCTCAAAGTATTGTGCTAAGCCAGATCGATTTAACACCAATTCTACCTCCAACCGCAGAGAACCTGTCACCAAAGCGATTTTTAATTGCGCTACCTGAAGACTCAAAATAAATTCTTCCAACCCCGGATATATCGGCAATTTTTCCAAAAGCTCCACCTCTTTAATGTAAGCTTGAGCCTTGCGTGCAATCAGCCGATCGAGATAGGTTTCAGTCACAGTTCTGCCTCTGCGGTTGAGTAATTCTGCAATGCAAGCGCGATCGCTTCTTCCCAAACAAACTTGGCGAAACTCTCCACGATTAATCCGTAAATTTTCCTGAATTAGTAATTGCTCGATCAGCCGTTCGTGAATCGACTCATCGTTAATAATCACTCCATTAAAATCAAATAAAACCGCTTTTAGGGTCATGGGCAAAGTGTAGCAAAAAGCTAAGTTTAAATACTTTGAAAAAGTGTTTTAGGCTGGCGCTGGAAACCCTTCTAAGTCGAAATCAGGCACGCGATCGCTCGCATTTTGCCACTGATTGACCCGTACCTGCGGATCTTGGCCAGGAAGTGGTTTTACACCCCGTGTCACCTGATTTACCAACCACACATCGTCAGTTTGGACAGCACCAAATCCAGCGCTACCCATCCAAGCATCCAGATTACCAGCGGCATAAGACTTAATATAAGGCTCTTCAAACACATCTGTCAGCCATTCTGTCTGTCGCAAAGTTTTCTGGTTCCCATCCAAAACTATTACCTGTCCCCCAACCGTCAGCAAGCGAAAACTTTCTCGGAGAATATTTTGCGATACTGTTGGCGGCGTTTCATGAAATAATAAAGAAGCAGTTACCAAGTCAAAGGAAGCGTTAGGAAATCCCGTTTGTTCAGCATTTCCGTGTCGCCATTGAATATTTAACCCCGCTTTTTGAGCTTTCATTTCTGCTACTAGAATCATATAAGGCGATAAGTCCATCCCGATGACTTCCGCTTGCGGAAATGCTTGTTTCAACATTAGGGTTGTCGAACCCGTACCGCATCCTAAGTCTAAAATTCGCCTCGGTACACCCATAACAGCATCAATTAATCCCTGTCTAACGATCGCCTCGCTAGGAGGTAAGACATACTGAGTTATGGGGTCATAGGAAACAGCCGCGCTAGGATTGAGGTAGCCTCTTTCTATACCGTGAAAGTTCTGGCTGCTGTAGTATTCGGGATAAACTAGATTTGGCTGAGAGATGCGATCGCTCTCTTTTTGCCAATCGATATTTTCATATAACCGCCGCAGCGCCTCTTCGTCAATCATCAGCCGCATAATCGGCGACAAGAAACGCTCAAAAATTGTATCCTTGCGAACAGCCATAGTAGTCTCCTCGATCGTGTTTAGTGGCTTTGCAGGTCAAACTTTAGGAAATTCTCTCATCTAAAGCTTTTTTAGCAATGCGAGTGATATAAACCGTGACTGCGATCGCGGCTACCAAACCCACAGCATAAAGCACCCACTCACCAATTGTACGCGATCGCCCCTGAGTGCCCAATGCCGCTAAATTCCCAGCTAGAGAACCAATATAAACATACATAATCGTTCCCGGCATCATACCAATCCAAGAAGCAAAAAAATAGTCCTTAAGTGATACTTGCGTTACCCCAAAAGCATAATTGAGCAAATTAAAGGGGAAAATCGGCGAAAGTCTAGTTAAGCCTACAATTTTCCATCCTTCTACTGCCACCGCCTCATCAATTGCCTTGAATTTTTCATTGCTTTCTATCTGCTTAGAAACCCAATCGCGAGTTAAATATCTGCCTACAATAAAAGCACAAGTTGCCCCTAAAGTAGAAGCAATAGAAACCCAGATTGAACCCCACACTACTCCGAATAATACACCAGCGCCGAGAGTCAGTAAAGAACCTGGAATAAATAGCACTGTTGCCAGAATATAAACCAAGATAAAAGCCACAGGCCCCCAAGGGCCGAGATTAGCAATTAACTCTAAGGAATCTTTAAGAATTCCTTGAAGGTTAAAAAATTTTGCTCCCACAATTAGAGCAATAATTGAAAGTATTCCGAAAATTAACTTTAGCTTATTTGAGGAAGGCTGATTTTTATCAGGTTGATTATCCATTTTTTAAATTTATCGCTTAAAATTCGCAGGAAGAAAGCAATTCATAACGCCGCCCTCTAGGTAGTAAATATACCACCCATAGGGCGGCATTACGTGATTTTTGCCTAAGTTTATAAGTCCTGAATTATATCATGTCCGGTTAAATACTTGTCATTGCGAGCAAAGCGAAGCAATCGCAGAGACTAGGCGATTGCTTCGGGCTTGCTTCGTACCTCAGATTGCTTCGCACAGCGAACAACTGCGCTTAGCTTGACTGACAGATTGTAAGTAATTTGCCGGACATGATATTAGCCATTACCAATTAACAATTAACAATTAGCAATTAGCCATTAGCCATTAGCCATTAGCCATTAGCCATTAGCCATTACCAATTACCCATTACCAATTACCATTATCTTCAAACAAGAGAACCACCACAGCTAGAACCACAACCTGCCGTGCAACCATAGCAATAAGCCGCAGTCTGTACCTCTTGAATTAAGTCTAAACTACCAGATTCTAGCAATTTTGCAACTGTTATTATTTCCCCCGTGCTAGTTTTCGCAGGCAGATTTTCCATTTGATTAAAATCGCAGTCGTAAACATTGCCAAGGTAGTCAATTGAAAGTTCATCTCGACACATTAAATGTTCAACTGTAGTCGGATTAAAGTTGTTTTCTAAAAAATGGAGATAAGGCTTGTGCAGTTTCTTATGTTCCAGATGAAATTTAGTCCTTCCCACTGGCAAGTTAGTAATTGTGTACAAGTGATTAAAACAAATACCAAAATGTTCGTCTAAATAGGTTTTATAATCGCGCTGAAGCTTATTTTGTTCTGGTGTCAGAGAAAATTTATCTGTACTGGGAACTTGAGGATTATACACCAAATCTAAAATTAAATCTGGGTTTTTACCGTAGCCTAACTGGTTCAGCTTTTGCAAGGCTTTAATTGAATTATCAAAAACACCATTTCCTCGCATTTTATCAACATTTGCTGATTGGTAGCAGGGAAGCGAAGCCACAATTCGGATCTGGTTTTGGGCGCAATATTCCGGGATATCTTCAAACCCTTGTTCAAAGTAAATCGTCAGATTAGAACGGACAATCACTTGTTTACCAGCAGTACGTGCCGCTTCAGCTAAAGGTTTGAAACCATAAAGCATTTCCGGTGCGCCACCAGTGAGGTCAACAGTTTTAATTTGGGGAAATCTACGAATTAAATCTATTAGTTGATTACAAGTTTCTGGGGAAAGTTCTTCAGTTCGTTTCGGCCCCGCCTCTACGTGACAATGGGTACAAGCTAAATTGCAGCGTTTGCCCAAATTGATTTGTAAGACAGTAATTTGCTTCTTAGTTAAGGGTTTGTCGAGCTTGTTTTTGAAAGGTGTCAGGGCAGTTTGAATCATCTGTCAATCCTTTTGATGCGATCTTCTAACTAATATCCTGTCTGGTTAAATACTTGTCGAGGAATTACGCAGGCTTGTGTAGTGAAGCCACCGTCTCAGCAGTCTTTTAGCGCTGAGGCGGCGGCTTTACAAAAGTTTTGTATAATTCTTATTGTCATTACGAGCAAAGCGAAGCAATTTGAAAATCTTGCGTTGGCTTAGCCTCCCCGAAGGGCTTATGCTTCACAACGTCAAGCCCTGCGTGCAGGCTAAGCCAACGCAATGACAGATGGCAAGTAGTTGACCAGATTATGATATAATACTACCAATTCTGACAAATTTGGCAACAGTAATAGCTGGAGGTTGGGTGTAATGAAGTGAAACCCAACTCTTTTGTTAACAGTTAACAGTTAATCGTTAACCGTTAACTGTTAACAGTCAACCGTTAACAATTAACTGTCTAAAACCCAAAGCTAAAATCATCTACTATTAGCTGACCGTCAAAAGCGTAGAAAGTCACTTGGTAAATATTCGGGGCTTTTACTATTAGCTTAGCGTTGGGGGGAATGCGAGAATTAAAGCCAGCTAAATTTGGTGCGGGTAATTCATCCTCAGTAATTACATTCCCAGCGCGATCGCGTGCTGATAGAACAGTTCGCCGCGAACTGGTGACAAGTCCCGAAACAAAGCGAACTGGATGCTTGAATGTCACCTCTATAAGCCCACTTTTAGGCGCTCCCATTAATACTGTCACCCCAGAACTAACTGAAAATGCTGGGTTTGACGGTTGGATCGCGACTGCATTGGCAAAAGTCACTCCGCAATGCTCAAACTGAGACTCTACGACTTCAAAACATTTCAAGTCTTCTAAAGCTAAGCGGACGCAAGCAGGTGGAGTAACGGGTAAACGAAACTCTGACCCTCCCAGACTCCCTTCTGGAGTAGCAATCAAAATTTCTGGGTCGTTAATTCCAATACCGCAATGCACGGGCGATTTGGCTTCGCTAATGAGAGTCTCAAACTCTGCGGAGCCGTCAGATTGAACATCTGGCCTGTCAACCATAAAATCTTCGCGATTCCCTGTTTTGAGCAGTTGCATTGTTAGTAGACCTCCCCTAATTAATTATTTCTTTGGTCGTAGATGGTATGCAGCCAGACCGAGTAATGGCAGAATCCCTATTAGGGCTTGAAACTCGTACTGGTTACTCTCTACTACACCCTTTCGAGTCGTTCTATCGCCAAGCCGGAAGAAATTGATATGATTTTTCCAGATGGAGTAATAAACCTGCTGCGCGATCGCGCATCCTGTACTGACGGCTAACAAATTTCCTGCAATGAGGGGTCTTACCCCTCATTGACGAATTATCCCCGATCTGACAGAGTTTGCAAGGGTAGCGCGATCGCCATTTGCCCACTCCTAGAGAGTCAAAACTCCCTGGCTGTCTGTGGTTTCAGCCTGTAGACCGATTAAAAGAGACAAAAAATATTTATAAAATCTTTACAAAAGTAAAGCTGTCTTTACATTAGCTCGATATTTTCAGATATAACGTATCACTATGTTGAGCTTGGTCGGCAGTCCCAAATTCAAAAATTGCCTAGTCAAATAGTATGATGTAAAGATATAAAAATTATGACTATAATAAATCCCTCTTAGAAATTAAAACTTATGTTTCAGCCCCTTGGTTTTGGTCAACGCTCAATAGTCACATCTCTCGGCAGAATGGTGTACTACACTGCTGACGATACACCTTGGATAACCGCAGATACACAATCGTTAGAGAATTTACCAACTCTGGTTTTTTTTCATGGATTTGGAGGAGGTTCTAGTTCCTACGAGTGGTCAAAAGTCTATCCAGCTTTTGCAGCAGAATATCGGATTTTAGCACCCGATTTAATTGGCTGGGGACGCTCTGAACATCCGGCAAGGAACTACAAACCTGATGATTATATCACAACTTTGATTGAATTTATAGAACAAACTTGTAGCAGTCCAACTGCTGTAGTTGCTTCTTCTTTAACAGCAGCTTTTGTAATTCGGGCTGCGATCGCACGCCCCGACCTGTTCAAATCCTTAATTTTGACTGCACCAGCAGGTTTGTCAGACTTTGGAGAAGATTACGGACGTAGTTTCTTTGCTCAGTTAGTAAACACCCCCATTCTAGATCGAGTGCTTTACAGTACTGGAATTGCCACCACCGGCGGGATTAGAAGTTTTTTAGAACAGCGTCAATTTGCCGAGCCGCGCCGCATTTACGATGAAATAGTAGAGGCTTATTTACAATCGGCATTGGAACCAAATGCAGAATATGCAGCCCTCTCTTTTGTCAAAGGTGATTTGTGTTTTGATTTGTCATTGTACATCACCCAACTGAAGACACCGACAGCAATTATTTGGGGAGAAAAATCAGAATTTACTGGCCCAGAAATTGGACGGCGTTTGGCTAATCTAAATCCCGAAGCAATCCGAGCCTTTCAACCTTTGAAAAATGTAGGATTGACACCACAGCTAGAACTTCCCGCGATCGCTATTGGCTTAATCCGCCGATATTTGTTTTCGCTGTTAACAGTTAACAGTTAACGGTTAACTGTTAACAGTTAACGGCTAACAGTTAACAGTTATTCATTTCTCTACTCGCACATCGATAACACTAGCGTTAAAGTTGTAGTTGAGGCCTTCAAGCTCTACTGTATTACCAATTTTGATTTTGATATTGCCAAGAACAGGGCCATCTTTAGTGATTTGGCCCTTTCCTTCCAAGGTAAACATCATATTTCTGCTAAAGGATTCTTCTTCTCTGGGGTCTGGTAGAGCTTTTACAGTACCGTTTGGTTGAGGGACAACTACCGTCCTCGTCAAGAGATTAACAGATTTGATCTCAACCTGACCGTAGGGTTGATTGCGGATAATCAGATTGACTTTATCTCCTGTTTTGAGCAAATCTTGAAGATTGCGCCCCTTAAGACCTAAAGCAATCACATCTACCTGTACGGATTTGGTAGTTACACCAACTTGAGCAACAGAACCAGAAGTGCCGGGAAAGAAAAATATACCAACGACAACTAGGAGAATAATCAGAGTAGCACCCAAGTCTAGGATGCTCAGTTTGCCGAATAGCCGTCCTTGAGAATCCAAAATTTTCATAAATCAGCGTCCTAATTGACAAATCAAGGGCTATTACCATTGAAGCCCTAAGAGAGATTACCATGACTGCCGTCAGAAATCCGCCGCCACTTGGTGGTTAGGGGAAGAAGGGGCTAGGGACTAGGGGCTAGGGACTAGGGCAAGAGAAGAAGAAATTTTTTGTCCTGTTCTATTTCCTAATCAGTAACTCCCTTATTTCCCTAATCTCTAGTCCCTATCTTCTCTTTCTTTCCTTTCCCTAGCCCCTAGCCCCTAGCCCATCTCTTCAATAGAAAGCTAAAATAGCAACTAATCAGCTTGAAAGTACGTCTGAGTTGTTGGGGCTTTTTGTTCTTTGGTCTACTAAATTATATGTTTAAATTTTTCTCACCCTTCTCGATCGCCTTCAAAAGCTTCTGGTTGAGTTATCGACGTGCTTACCGTCGGACAGTCTATGTGTTGTTGTCTCTTTCCATAATTGCAGGTATTTGGCTGGTTTCGCCTCATCCGGGTCAGGCGATATCTTTGCCAGAGCTAATTTTTCGCGGGATTCAGGTAATACAATTATCGAATCTATCCGATCGCCAAGAAGTTTCGATTGGCGAACAGATTAATAAAGAGTTAACGGGTAGCGAAGTTAAAATTTATCGCGATCGCGCTGCGACTAGGTATGTTGATGAAATCGGTCAACTGTTGGCTCAACAGAGCGATCGCGCTAATATCCCTTATACTTTCCAGATTGTTGATGATGACGATATCAATGCTTTTGCCACAATGGGCGGCTTTGTCTATGTGAATAAGGGTTTGATGGCGGCGGCGGATAATGAAGCACAGTTAGCAAGTGTCATAGCTCATGAAATTGGGCATATCGTGGCTCGGCATTCGGTTAAACAAATGCGTCAAATGGCGATCGCGCAAGGAGTGGCTTCTGCTGCTGGACTCGATCGAAATCTGGCCGTACAGATTGGTGTAGAATTAGCTTTGCGTCGCCCCCACAGTCGAGAGGCGGAATATCAAGCGGATCAATTGGGATTGCGAATGCTGGGACAGGCTGGTTATGCTCAATCTGCCATGATTGAGTTTATGAAAAAATTGTTGAATAAATCTTCGCCTCCTACGTTTTTGAGCACTCACCCAGCAACTAGCGATCGCATCGCTGCTATGAGTCAATCTATAGATCCTGCTCGTGCCGATCGCGGGGAAGGTTTGAATAATGCGGCATACAGACAAAAGATTCGTCAGTTTTTAGGATCTTAACAGGCTAATTTGTAATTTGTAATTGGTAATTCGGATTCTACTCTTTCTCAATTTACCCCTGTAATAACAGGGGTAATATTGATTAATCAACCCTCAAACTGTTGGCTCTAAAACTGTGCTAAGTTGATAAACTAGCAGTGCCAGAGAAACCAGACCTCCCGCAATCATTAAGCCCGCTGGCATCAATTTCCGAGTTTTAACTAGCCGTGCAATAAAAACAATTACCAGCACAGCAGCTACAACTGTTGCTAAGATTAAACCCCAACTTTGTCCCTGAAGTTGGACTATACCGCTAAAAATCAGCAGCAGGCCGCTAAGACTCCCAGAAATCAAAGAGGCTTTGCTTTGAGCCTTGGCATATCCAATAATGCCGCCAACAAAAGTTAAAATGCCATAGGCGATCGCGGTGGCTATACCTAAATTCATGGTTTAATTTACCTAATTGCAGAACTGCATCTAAATTTATACATCCAGGTCTGCAATTAATTGCACAAGTTGTTAGAAAATTTACAAATATAGCTGCCCTCTGAATCTGCTATACAATTACCAATATGCCTTCCCTAAACTTTCAAGCGATCGGAGAGATCCGCTTCCTCCAACGCCAAGCCGCATCCCTGTTGCTCTATCAATCCGTTCTCAAAAGTGAAGTGGGTCATGCCTTTCTCGAACTCCTACAAGCTCTCCACCATAGCGGAGACAACAGTTTTGAGTGCCTGCAAGCCTATGGGAAGTGGTTTGAAGTCCAAGCTGCTAAAAATATTAGTTGGCAAGAACATCTGATTGCACAAATTATCACAGATGACAACCCCTTTTCTCGCCAAGCTCAAAATGTAGATTTTGCTAACTTATCACCAGCTTTAGTTGATGCTGCACGGCATGATTTACAAATATTACAAAGCCTTTATCAATGCAGCGGCGACCAACTCAGCAAATGGGTACGAACCGCCGGTCAACTATCAGCTCCACCTGTTGTTTGGCATTCAGAAAAAAAAGACGTAGAAGCAAACCATGAATTGCCCCTACGCAGTAAATTAGAAAAGCTAGAAAACTGGTCAAATTCCCTAGAAATGCTAGCAGCTAACTATCGGCAATTTGGCTGCGGATTGTTTGCTAAGTATCGAGCTTTCCAATGGCGAGCCGGGAAGTTATCAAGCATCCCATATCCCGACCCTGTAAAGTTGACGGAGTTAGTGGGTTACGAGTTCCAGCGCGAGGCATTGCTGAAAAATACCAAATTTTTACTAGCAGGATATCCTGCTTTGCACGTCTTACTTTATGGTAGCAGAGGCTCTGGTAAATCATCCTTAGTAAAGGCACTCTTAAATGAGTTTGGCAATCGCCATCTTCGCCTAATTGAAGTAGCAAAATCCGACCTGAAAGATTTGCCATTGATTATCGAGCAGTTACGCGGTGTTTCTCAAAAGTTTATTATCTTTGTAGATGACCTCTCCTTTGAAGAAGATGACGATGCTTTTAAATCTCTCAAAGTAATTTTAGAAGGAAACGTCACAGCTAGACCTCTAAATGTCGTAGTTTATGCTACTTCTAATCGGCGGCACTTAATTCGAGAATTTTTTGAAGACAGGCCCCGTCCCCGCGACGGTGATGAAGTTCACGCCTGGGATACAGTTCAGGAAAAACTTTCCTTTAGCGATCGTTTTGGTTTAACTTTAACATTTGAACCAGCCGACCAAAACATCTACTTAAAGATTGTCCGCCATTTAGCAAATCAAGCAGGAATTAACCTCAGTTCTGAAGATTTAGAATCTCGCGCTAAAGAGTGGGCAACCCGGCACAACGGTCGTTCGGGAAGAACAGCAAGGCAATTTGTTAACTTTCTGCAAGCAGATTTAGCTATTTCTGGGCAAGATATTGGAAAAAATCAGCAGACAGTGCCATCATTGTAATAATACAAACTCTCAATTAGGAGAAACTGACAATGGGTTTGTTTGATAAACTAGCGGGCGACCGCAAACAAAGTGAAGTAACTCTAGGCCCAGCCGAAGCTTTTGCTGCGATCGCACTTATTGCTGTTGCTGCCGATGGTTACATTACTGATAGCGAAGGTCAAGCTATTAGCACTACGCTATCAAGAATGCAACTTTTTCGGAGCTATCCTAATGATGTGATGAGAAAAATGATCGATCGCCTTCTGAGTATTCTCCAGCGGCAAGGTGTTGAGGTTCTATTTAATGCTGCTACCGCAATACTGCCTGACGATCTCAGGGAAACAGCTTTTGCTGTTACAACTGATATTGTCTTGGCAGATGGCGAAGTTTCGGAAGAAGAAGAAAAACTTTTGAACGATCTCTATCGCGCATTAGAGATTTCAGAAGAGACGGCGCTGAAGATCGTAGATGTAATGATGATCAAGAACAAAGGATAATTTTAATTTGAGATTTGAGAGCCACATCTATTAATAAAATTTGAGATGTAGTTACATCCCAAAATAGTATAATCGTCTCAAATCTCAAATTTTCAATACATTGATAGAGCTCTCGATCCCATTTAAAATCTAGTTAAAAGTCAAAAAAGGCAAATTTATGGATAATATCGCCTACTCTCACTTATACCTAGCCTACGAGCAACCATCTCAAGTAAGAGAATGGAATTGTCCTCAACTCACTAGCAAGATTCTATTCTGTCTCCCGTCAGTTTTGACAGTAGTATCTGTTTTGGGAAATGTAAATACTTCCTTCGCAGCACTAAGCGATCGAACCAAAGATTTCCCAGTAGTTGAGCTTCAAAACCGATTGAAAGAGCTTGGTTACTTCCCAAAGAATGTAAAATCTACAGGATTTTTTGGAACGATCACTCAAGAGGCACTAGCTGAATTTCAATGCGCCAATAATCTCCTATCAAGTGGTATTTTAGACTCCGAAACTTCGGCAAAACTAGAAAGTGGTGAAGCTCAACCCTACTCACCGCAAACTGGCATTAAATTATTAAAGTTAGGCAGCAGTAATGGTTGCGTTAAACAATTGCAATTGCAGTTAGCAGCTTTGGGCTATTACAGAGGTAAAATTAATGGCAGATTTGAGTATTCAACTCAAGTTGCAGTCCAGCAGTTTCAGCAAGATTCCTCTCTGGAGGCAGATGGAATTGTTGGATCGGTCACTCGTAAAGCCCTGAACGATAAAGTGAAGGATATTTAACAAATTTAATCTCAATTAATCATTAATGCCCTTTACTTATTTCCGAATAGTTCGCTTTCAAGATACTGATGCTGCTGGTGTGGTTTACTTTGCGAATGTTTTGGCAATTTGCCACGAAGCTTATGAAGCATCTCTAGCAGCATCCGCCATTAATCTTAAGGTATTTTTTAGCAACCCAAAGGTGGCGATTCCAATTGTTCATGCCAGCGTAGACTTTTACCGTCCCATGTTTTGCGGTAATGAATTGGCGATCGATTTAACCCCTCAACAGCTTGCAAATGATGAATTTGAAATTACTTATCAAATTTTTTCTAATGAGGTTGCAGATAGATGTGCTGCTAAAGCAATTACTAAGCACGTCTGTATCGATGCAACTACTCGGAAGCGCCAACCTTTATCTCAGGAGTTAATCCAATGGCTAGCTCAATTTTAGATATTAGATGCTAAATTATTTTGGGTTATACAACTTACTAAAATTATGTAAGATATATTCCTAAATGCTCCTTAAAAAGGAGAAATGATGAGTAAACTTCTATTCGTACTTTTTTAAGCTCACCTTTTTTTACTATGATAAATCGCAGTTATGCTATTCTGGGAACAGGTGCTTTAGGCGGCTTCTATGGTGCTAGATTACAGCAAGCAGGTTTAGATATCCATTTCCTGCTACGTAGTGATTACGAGTACGTCAAGCAAAATGGTTTGGTGGTAAAATCGCCAGAGGGTGACTTTACTTTGCCACAAGTTCACGCCTATAAAAATGTTGACCAAATGCCGAACTGTGATGTTATAGTTGTGGCTTTGAAGACTACTCAAAATTATTTACTCCCGGAATTATTACCACATTTTACAAACCCAAATAGTATTTTTTTAGTATTGCAAAATGGGCTAGGCATAGAACCAAAAGTAGCAGAAATTGTCGGAAATAAACGGGTAATAGGAGGCTTGTGCTTTCTTTGTTCTAATAAGGTGGGCGCAGGTCATATTCGCCACTTAGATTATGGTACAATTACTATGGGTGAATACTCCGCTCAGTATCAACCAAGTGGAATTAGTGATAGATTACGTGAGATTGCTAATGACTTTGAATCCGCTGGCATTCCTATAGTAATCAGCGAAGATTTACTTTTAGCCAGATGGAAGAAACTTGTCTGGAATATTCCTTATAATGGGCTTTCTGTAGTTCTGGATGCTAGAACTGATGAACTGATGGCTAATGCTGATACGCGGATTTTGGTGGAAAAATTGATGTGGGAAGTTGTAGCGGGAGCAAAAAGTTGCGATCGCACTATTCCCGATGATTTTATCGCAAAAATGCTTGATTATACTGACAAAATGAAGCCTTATCGGACTAGCATGAAACTGGATTACGATCGAAAACAACGGCTAGAAGTTGAGGCGATTTTTGGCAATCCACTGCGAATGGCTGAAGAATTAGGTGTTAATTTACCTCTAATTGATATGCTTTATCGACAGTTAAAGTTTTTGGATATTCGTGAATGTAAATAATAATTGAGCTCAGAAATAGCGTTAAACTATATTCATCGTCTATTCCTAAAGTAACTATGACTTTTACCCAAATCCAAACCCCTACGTCCGAAACCCAAAATCAAAAAGAAGATGATATTATATTCCCACCAGGCGACCTTGACAGTAACGAACCTCCCTTGGAAAGCGACTTACACCGCAAACAAATTGACCTACTGATCCGCCTCCTAGAATGGTTATGGCGCGACAGGCAAGATTTCTACGTTTCTGGAAATCTTACTGTTTACTTTAGCCCCAACCAAAATAAATCTCAAGATTTCCGAGGGCCAGACTTTTTCGTTGTCCTCAATACCGAGCGCAAGCCACGCAAAAGTTGGGTTGTGTGGGAAGAAGACGGGAAGTATCCGAATGTCATTGTAGAATTGCTTTCATCTTCTACTGCTGCTACAGATAAAGGTTTAAAGAAGCAAATTTACGCAGAAAATTTCCGTACAATCGATTATTTTTGGTTCGATCCTTACAATTTGGAATTTGCAGGATTCCATTTTGTAGATGGAAAATATCAACCCTTAGAACCTAACGCCGAAGGGTGGTTGTGGAGTCAACAGCTTGAGTTATTTCTGGGGATTCATAATTCGCAATTGCGCTTTTTAACACCAGATGGTAAACTTGTTGCCACGCCAGAAGAAATCGCTATCGAATCCCAGAATTTGTTAGCTCGCTATCGGGAACGCTTTGGCGAATTGCCAGAAGATTAACAGTAAAAAAATTAAAAATTTGCCTGTGAAATTCAATCTAATCATTAGCCTTCAAAGATTTTATGGCAATTTCTTGTAACCGTTCGCGGTTGACTTTACCTTGAGAATTGCGCGGCAAACTTTCGACACTCATCCAGTATTTAGGCCGCTTAAATTTGCTCAATTTATCCTCGATTGCAATTTGCAAAGATGCAGTAGAAACCTCTGGTTTTGTAGAAACATAAACCACAGTTACAATTTGACCCCAATAGTTATCTGGTAAGCCAATTACGCAGATATCAGTTACTAAACCAGTAGCTCTAATTGCCGCTTCTATCTCAGCAGGAAATACATTTTCGCCCCCAGTTATAATTTTATCACTGCTACGTCCTACAATATTTAAATAACCATATTCATCTAAATATCCCAGATCATCTGTGTGAAAATTATCTCTATTTCCAAATATTTTAGGATAATAACCTAACGTTAAGGAATCAGCATTAATAGTAATATTTCCTATTTGATTATCAGCTAATACTTCGTGACTCCCACTAACAATATTCACCTTCGCATGGGGCAAAATCTGACCATAGCTGTTATTTCCCGCCAGGAAATATTCTGGTTTGAGTGTCGCAATTTGGGAAGCCGTTTCTGTCATACCATAAGTTGGAGCTAATCGAATGCGGTATTTTCTAGCTTCTTCTAATAGTGAATTCCAAGCTGGAGCACCACCTAAAAGGACAGTAGGAAAGCGAGATAACCAACTAGCTATATCTGGATTTTCTAGCAAGCATTGTAGTTGAGTTGGCACTAGAGAAATGAAAAAATCTGCGGGGTTTATCTCACCTTTATCATTAGATTCAAGTGCTTTAAATGGTACGATTACCAGTTTACCGCCGCTAGTAAACGAGCGCATAAATTGCATTAATCCACTGACGTGATATAGCGGCAATACGCAAAATGAATTAATGGCGGATAATTGGAAATATTGTTTAAATCCTTCTACCGATGCCACCAAAGTTTCCCAGGTATGGATAGCAAATTTAATTTTTCCTGACGAACCTCCAGTAGGAATCATTATTAATTGGTAATTGGTAATTGGTAATTGGTAATTGGTAATTGGTAATTGGTAATTACTTTTTAGATATTCTGCGTCTTGTCCCCAAATTATGTCAGGATTAACTAAATTAAAAACTTGCTCCCACTCCTGTTTTACCCAGTTAGGATTGCAGAGAAAAATCTGACTTCCCGCCGCACAAGCGGCAATAAAACTGGCGATAAATTGCACGGGTTCTCGCTCCGCCAGTAAAATTATCGGGGGGATGTTAATATTATCTAATTGTGTTAAATTATGGAACTTTTGCTCTGCAATCCTGGCAACTTCGCCACTGTCGTAACCAATAAGCCAGTTATTAGGTAAACGCGATAAATTTTCTAAAATATCGGGAATTAAATGTTGTGCCATAAATGCTCTAACCAGCTTTCTTCCTCTTCATCAAACCAGTGGTTGACACCAAAACCTAATGCTCTATTATGATGGGAAAGTTCAAAGGCTAAACTCAGTGCTTTTTCTCTTCCAATCTTAGTTTCAAAGACTGATGAAAAAACAGCATCAATATCATGGCTTTGGCAAAATTGTCGCAATTGTGAAGGGGAACCAGCTATGCAAGGTTTAATTACAAAAATTCCCCGCCAACCTTGCTGATAACATTCTTGCATCTGATTAATGGTAACAACCGATTCATCTAAAGCAATGGGAGTAGAATAGCTACTGGATAAGTGTAACATGAGATCGAATTGATTTACAGGTAATGGTTGTTCTATAAATTCAATATTTATGTTCGCTTGCTCATTAGCAGTTATAGAATCGCAGATTTCTAACCATTGGCAAGCGTCTTTATAGGTTAGTCCCTGATTGGCATCTAAGCGCAAAAATACTAGAGTTTCCATCTGAACAATAGCAGAAATTAATTGTTCAAAAACTTGAAGTTCTTCTTGAATTTGACCAACTCCTATTTTCCATTTAAACGTGCGATATCCTTGATTCCATAGTGTTTGCCATACCTGTAAAGCTGCTTTCCCAGATGGCAATAAACCACTGTATTGATTTTGGATTTGATCGCCATCTTTTGCCAATTGTGGGTAAGGGGGAGCTGTATTTTGTCTTGGTTGCTCAATATTTTCCCAAGCAGACTCAAAACCAAATTGGCAGGCGGGTAATTCAGTGGGAATCGATAAAATAATCTCCTCTTTAATTCTTGCTGGTAACTGGCGACAAAAATCTATAGCTTGCTCGAAACTTTCGGAACCCAACCAATTAATGGGAGCAATTTCACCTAAACTAAATTTACCAGTTTCTCCAGTCAGACGAATGATAATTCCTTCTCGAATATTCCAATCGCCGTGATTGGTTTGTAAAGGTCGATTGAACTTACGTTGATAGATGCGAAAATCAAATTGGTATAACATCAACTTTCTGCTGAGCAATAAAATTTCATCAGAATTGTGACAAATTTATTCGGGTTTTCTAAGTGAATATTATGACCAGTCTTGGGTATAACTTCTAACTTAGCCTTCGGGCATAAACTTGCCATCTCTGTATTGATAGCTATAAATTTATCATCATATTCTCCCGTTAGCAACAGCATAGGTTTTTTATTTTTTTCAAGTTCCTCCCATAGAGACGGCTGATTGCCGGTTCCCATATTACGGAGGGATTTGGCTAACTCGATTGGATTATTATCTAGCTTGCGTTCTATTAATTGTTCAAAATCTTGGCGAACTTTTAAAGATTTGAATAAAGGCTGATTATACCAGTTTAATAAAAAGTCTTTGAAGTCGCTTGTTTTCAATTTTTGTACTAGGTGTAAATCAGCTTGCAAACGTTGTTCGCGCTCCGATTTCTGCCTCAATCCGGGAGATGCTGACTCCAATATCACCTTATCAAAACGGGAGGGAAAATAAAGGCTCATGTATAGTGCCAATCGCCCACCCATTGAATAGCCAAATAACAAACATTTATCAATTTCTAGATTGTCTAGTAATGTTATCAAGGCTTGGGCTGTCTTAGGCATTGTATAGCAATCTTCACCACCAATAACTCTGGTTTTTCCGTGTCCGGGAAGATCAACTGCTAGACAATAGAAATTTTGGTATAATAGGGAAATTGCTGCGTCAAAGTCCTGATTGTTGCCCATAAATCCGTGTAAAAATAAGATTATCGGTTGATAATTGCTGCCCTTTAAAAAATAGTGAAATTGATAATTTCCAATTTTTATTATCATTTTAAAGTCGGATGTACGAATTAGTAAATTGAGTTACCTGCGCTGATAGCGAATTTCCGCACTGCTAACGGAGATTACTGCTCGAAAAGGGCAGAGAAAATCCATGCCAAGAAGACCATCTAAACGGAGAGGTGATGGTATATCATGGGCAATTATTTCAAAATTCTCTATTAGTTGCCCTACACAGTTGAACCAAGATGTCCTAACAACAGGAGCATAGATTCTTCCTTGACCTGTAAATATTTCTTGCCTGCGTAAAGGATTATGAATATCATAACCTAAATCCTTTAATACCTGAATCGGCAAGATAGTAAAACTGGCTCCCGTATCCACTAACAAACGTAGCCGAACAAAGTCACCGCTTTCTATAGCGCCGACAGTTGCTTGCACTCTAAGCAAATTCCGCCCGTGAGGGAATAAGTGATAAGTTTTTTGATAACGTCTTCTTTTTGTCACAACATCACCGCTAGGTCTTCAGGTATAGACCCAGTATATTCTATTGCTACAGGTCTGCCCTTTCTTAATGAAAGCTGACTGTAAACATCATCTCGCTCAGGTGAATGTATCAAGACTTCGCCGCGAATCACATTCAGATCCTCATCCAGTTCTGGGGAAACAATTAGTACCCATTCGTCAGGATATAAGCTGATAATTTCTTCGAGAGTTAGAATTTGGCTAATTTCTGCTTTAGCATTCATACTTTAACGCTCCGTTCTATGTGTCAAAATGGGGTATGACTCACCCAGTCAAAGACTGTATTGAAAGCTTGCTGAAAAAAGCGATTACTCAATTTAAGCGGGTCATACCTCCATAATAACTGAATATCATCCGATGGGTAAGACAAACCCTAATCCCAGCAGTAAACCACTAATAAAATGCAAAGCTACTGCTATAAACTTAGAATTGCTAACCTTTCCAGGTTGACCGTGATACTCGTTGACATGGCGACAAAGCTTGATTGCAAATGGTAAACTCCCAAAAATTAATAACGTCCAAATTGGGAAAAAGCCCAGAGCATAAAATGCAATAGTCAAAGCAAACAGACTACCGCATAACCATACTAATAAATTAGCACCTGTTTTTGTCCCCAGCCTGACAATGGGTGATTTTTTCCCAGCCGCTAAATCATCTTCAATTTGGTGAAAATGAGAACAAAATAAGATAATGCTAGTAACAACTCCCACAATTACAGAGGCAGCAAAATTTGTTCTCGACCAAGCTTGAGTTTGACTGTAATAAGCTGCGGCTACAGCCAAAGGGCCAAAAGTAAAAAAGCAAATAATTTCCCCTAAGCCCTGATATCCTAAACGGAAAGGTGGCCCTTGATAGCTATAGCCTAAAATGCAGCATACGATTACCAGCCAAATCACCGTTGGGTCTTGTTGCCACCAGGAGATCGCGAAAATTCCCGACACACCTAGAGCTAAAAATAAATTGCTCAACCAGAAAATCAAAGTTTTATTTCCCGTCAAGTTAACAACAGAATGAGCCTTGTTTTTATCAATGCCTGTGTCTGCATCAAATACATCATTGCTGAGATTCAGCCAAGCCAAAATTAAAATGGCTGCCATGAGAAAAGTAGAAAAAATTGGCGCATTAATCCTTTTAGTTTCAGCAAAAGCGATCGCAGTTCCCACCCAAATTGGAATAATCGCCACGCTGTACATCGGCGGCTTGATTGCCGCTAGCCATAACTTACTGTTGCTAGGCTCAATTAATTTTGTTGTCATTACGCAAACTTGATTAAATTGTTACGAGCCTAGCAATTTTACAATTTTATTGGGTGCGAAGGTGTACTCTGTATAGGATGGGAGTGCGTGTGGGGCGTACCTAGACAGCGATCCTCGCCGATCGCCCAGCCCGCGATCGCTCAAGACATAACCCCCTAAAGGGGAGTCCGTGAGAGGAAGAACACTCCGATTCTAGGAGTCTCCCGCTTCTTAGTCTCCCGCTCTTGCCCTTTGCCGGGAGCGTCAACAGGCATACAGATGTGGCGCGGCGTGTCTAGCGATCGCGAACAGTGCTTAGATTGGATAGGGAGTTGTACCTAAATATACCCGCGATCCTTCAGAAAAATCTGCTATTTTTGCTTCCATGCCAGTGATACCCCATCGCACTCATCTTTTTCAAGACCGCAAGGAACTGCATCAATTTCTGTTAGATTGTCAGCAGTCTTTAACTGAAAAAGACCCGACAAAAATAGTTAGTATTTCTCTGGAAATTGCTGTCGTCGATCCCCTTGCCGTCCTTCAAGCAATTGCTGAACCAGATCGACGACATTTTTACTTTGAAAAAAAAGATTCAGGGGCACCAGATATCAGCAGCGGATTCGCGATCGCAGCCATTGATTCTGCTATTTATTTAACACTGGAAGGATCTCAGCGATTTTCCCTCGCTCAAGATTTTATTCAGTCATGCCTCGATATTACAGTTGCCATTGGTACTACACATATTCCCTTTAGCGGGCCACATTTCTTCTGTAGTTTTACTTTTTTCGATGAGAACATCGCTCCTAGCTTTGACTTTCCCCCAGCCACCATATTTTTACCTCGCTGGCAGATTACAAGACAAAACAATAGCTATATTCTCGTTGCCAACACAGTCATCGATATAGATATAAATATTAAGCTCATGGCTGACGAAATGTGGAGCAAAATCAACAAAATCAGCTCAGGAAAATACAAATCATTAATAATTCCTAACAACAGCTCAGTTTATTTAAAAAAAATAAACATGAATAATCCCCGGCAATTTGAAACATCTGTAAAATCTGTTTTAGAATTAATCAAATCTAAATATTTTAGTAAAATCGTCCTTTCCCATGCCATAGATGTATTTTCACAAACCGAGTTTAATTTGATTAATTCCTTGGATAATTTACGCCTTATCTATCCAGGGTGTTACATATTTTCCACCAGTAACGGCAAAGGTCAAAATTTTATAGGAGCCAGTCCAGAACGCTTAATTAGCATCCACAACCATCACTTAGTAACAGATGCTTTAGCAGGTTCAGCACCCAGGGGTAAAACTATATCTGAAGATGCAAACTTAGCTAATGGTTTACTATGCAGTGAAAAAGATTTACGAGAACATCGCGCCGTCATTGATTTTATCATCGAACGCCTATCTAACCTCGGCATCAAACCTCATACATCTTCCCAACCACACCTCTTACAACTTTCCAATATTCAGCATTTATGGACACCTATCAAAGCTCAAGTTTCCGCAGAAATTCATTTATTGAATATTTTAGCAGAGCTCCATCCTACACCCGCAGTTGCAGGTGTACCTAGAGATATTGCCTTAGAGCAAATTCGCCGTTATGAAACATTCGATCGCTCTCTTTATGCAGCACCTTTAGGTTGGGTAGATCATCAAGGAAATGGTGAATTTGCTGTCGGGATTCGCTCTGCTTTCATAGACGGCGATCGCGCTAGACTATATGCTGGTGCTGGTATTGTTTCGGGTTCTGAACCAGACAAAGAGTTAGCAGAAATTAAACTGAAATTGCAAGCGCTTTTAAATGCTTTAGTTTGAAGGAATAAGGAAGAGAGAAGAAGGAAAAAAGCAGAAGCTAACAACTTATGTGTTACCATTAATAATTAAAATTATACGCATTGAATTTGTATGTTAACTTATCATATATTTCGTCTTCTCTTGCCGGGAAAGAGTTTGGGTTTAAGTCCCGATATTAATAACGTAACAGCTTATCAATTATAGCAACCGCCACAACGGTTAGGGCATTCTCCATCCCCCAAACCATTTCTAGTATTGCATTTTCCTCCTGCCTCCTGCTATATCAACCAACAACTAACAATCAACAACTAACACCTACCAAATGATAGATTTTCGTAATACAAATACCCTTTGGTCTTCCATCTTAGTAGAGACTTGGCAACGTCTAGGATTAACCACCGCTATCATTTGTCCAGGCTCCCGTTCTACACCATTGACAATTGCCTTTGCTCAGAATAGTAAAGTCGAAACAATCCCCATCCTTGATGAACGTTCAGCAGCATTTTTTGCATTAGGAATAGCAAAAAAAACTGGTTTTCCAGTAGCAGTTGTTTGTACCTCTGGAACTGCTAGCGCTAACTTTTTTCCTGCCATAATTGAAGCTAAAGAAAGTAAAATTTCTCTACTAATATTAACAGCAGATCGTCCTCCAGAAATGCGTGGATGTCATGCAGGTCAAGCCATTGACCAAGTTAAATTATATGGCAATTACCCCAATTGGCAAACTGAATTAGCCTTGCCATCTGCGGAAACAGGAATGCTAAACTATTTGCGGCAAACAGCAATTCATGCTTGGGAACAGGCACTTTTTCCTGTTCCCGGCCCAGTCCATCTCAATATTCCCTTTCGCGAGCCTCTTGCACCTATTCCAGAAATAGCAACCACAGCATTACAAGCTAAATTTTCTCCCGAAAATTTCTTTGATAGCTGTCATTTTTTGCCTGGTAATAACGAAGAATATGGGAGTAAAATATCCCCAAAAAGTGAAAATTTTTTGACTGATTTATTCCATCAAAAATATCATAAAATACTTGTCATTGCTGGCATCGCGCAGCCTCAATTTCCCGAAATATATTGCCATGCAGTTGCACAGATTTCTCAATCTTTAGGAGCGCCAGTTTTAGCAGAAGGACTATCACCCTTAAGAAATTACTCTCAATTAAATCCCGATCTAATTTCCACTTATGACTTAATTCTACGAAACCAAGAAATAGCAGAAAAATTAACACCAGATATTGTCATTCAACTAGGCGAATTACCCATCAGTAAAAACCTCCGAACTTGGTTAGAAGATACCCAACCTAGACGATGGATAATTGACCCTAGCGATCGCAATTTTGACCCGCTGCATGGTAAAACTTCCCACCTAAGAACATCAGTAGAATCTATTGCTTCTATACTTTTTGAGAGGAAATTTACCGAGTCCAGTTCAACCAACGAATATCTGCAATTATGGTGTAACACCGAAGCCAAAATCAGAACAGCTATTGACCAGAAAATGAATACTATTAATAATATAGTGGAACCAAAAGCTGCTTGGCTAATTTCCCAAATTTTACCAACCGCAACCCCGATATTTATTGCCAACAGTATGCCAGTGAGAGATGTAGAATTTTTCTGGGTTCCTAATAACTTAAATATACAACCTTTTTTTAATCGAGGAGCTAATGGAATTGATGGCACTTTATCAACAGCTTTAGGCATTGCCTACCGCAATCAAAGTAGTGTGCTGTTAACAGGAGATTTAGCCCTTTTACACGATACAAATGGATTTTTACTGAAAAATAAATTTGTCGGGCATCTAACAATTATTTTAATTAATAACAACGGTGGTGGCATTTTTGAAATGTTGCCTATAGCTAAGTTTGAACCTACCTTTGAAGAATTTTTTGCTACTCCCCAAAATATTAACTTTTCCCAGTTATGTGCAACTTACGGGGTTGAACATGAGATTATTAATTCTTGGGAACAGTTAAAACAACGTTTAAACCCACTACCTAGCAGCGGTATTCGCGCCTTAGAATTACAAACAAACCGACGGGAAGATGCTCAATGGCGTAAAGATAATCTGAGCAAATTTTCCTATTCATAGAGACCAAAAATCTCCTGAATATGGGGATTTTTGGTCTCTTCACCTAGCAATTTTAAGAGTTTTCAAAGCAGTCCCTATACTAAGCAGATGGCTGACTTAACAACGGATCTAACTGTGCATTTCCATCTAATTTATAGATGTCATCACAACCACCAACGTGCTCATTATTAATGAAAACTTGCGGTACGCTACGCCGTCCATTTGCACGTTCAGCCATTTGATTTCTAGCTGCTTCGTCGCCGTCAATTTTGTATTCAGTATAGTTTACGCCTTTCCACCACAGCAATAATTTTGCCCTCATGCAGTAAGGACAAGTTTGCCAAGTATAAATTTCCACATTGGCTTTAATGCGTTCTGGATGGCGGCCTAAAATAGGATTGAGGAAATCAAGCATTTTTATTACCCTGGTAAACGTGGATTTAAGAATTGAGCTTAAAGCTAAGTAGTCGGACATAATTAAACGCATATATAACTTGTAGGGTGGGCGCAAGCCACAAAAATCTGATCGCGAGTAGCTAATATGCTTTCGGCTTGCGCCCACCTTACGTTTACGTTTATTTATGTCCACCTGCTTATTATAGCAATCCTAAATCAATTATTAAGAGCCTAGTTTGCTTGAACTATGGGATCTCTGCAATTTATACGGTTTATTCAAGAACAGTATGAACTCGTACAAAGCGAGTTAGAATTGGCAGAGTTTATTTTTGAATTCTGGCTTTATTTCTATTCCTAAAATTTAACTCTTTTGACATTGCCGTATAGTAATGTACTGCAAACAATAAATTGATTCCCAAAAACAACAAAGCTAATAGAAACCGAAAAAAACTCATAAAGGATAACCCTGATGTCATCGTAAATATGGCGAAAATGACTGAGCAAAGAGCAAACCCTGATGCAAAAGAGCTGAGAAATAGCGACTGCACTTTAGACATGATTTTCTTAAAAAACCTATTGGTTTAATTAGGTGATGTAACCAGAAAAGAACTCTAGTTCGGACTCGTTATCCACATATATAGCGGAAGATCGTCATTCCGCCAATAGTAAAGCCGATTTTTCTTCCCTCTCCCTTCTTCCTTCTAAAAAGGTTTAAACTCTATAGAAAAATACAGCCCTCTTTCTTGCAGGGTTCTGTCACTAGATTTGACTTCAATCAAAGGAATTCCCCACTCAAAGCGAGCTGTAAAGCGATCGCCATATTGCCACCGCAAACCTAACCCCGCAGATACCAAAGTATTCGGGTCAGGTTCTCCTTTAGAACCGCTATTCCAAGCTCTACCAAAGTCAATAAACGGCGTTAGCTGCAAAATCCCTTTTTTATCGCCGGTGCGATAAATTGGATACCTGACCTCAGCGGAAGCAAAAACTCCATTATCCGTCAGCAATAAATCTTGACGATAACCCCGCACAGTGTCTAAGCCTCCCAAACCAATTTGCTCCAAGGGTACGAGTTCCCCAGCAGCTAATTGCACATCCGATCGCAATAACAACAGCGTATCTGGTGCTAGCAAGCGCAAATACTGTGCTTGACCCCGCCAGGCCAGAAATTGACCGTCAGGTTCGGAATTGTTGACACTAGCATCAAAGGCTCCGATTCCGAGACTGAATTGCGATCGCGCCGCAAAAACTTGTCTGGCTCCCCTCTGGGTGTATTCCTGAAAGGCTCTAACTGCAAAAATGCGAGTTCTGCCGCGATCGTCAGATCCGGGTGACAAAGGATATTCTACGCCCAACAAAAAGGTATCGCTTTCTCGCCGAGCAGCACTGATCCCCAAGGCAATTTCTTGGTTAGGAGTTTGGACTATTGGCTGGCGGTAGGTTAATTCGTAGTCACGGCTTTTGGCTTCAATGTCCAGTTCGTCAAAGGGCGGCTCAATAATATTGCTCTTGCTCCTACTGAGCTGAAAACTGACAGTGCCATTACGTGGATTCACAGGTAGCGTGTAGTTAAGCTCCACACTATTACTGCCATCTGTGTTTGTATAAGTCAAACTGGCGCGATCGCCCCTACCCGATACATTACCTGAGCCAATTTCTGCCCCCCGTCGGAAAGTCCCCACGCTGGGAGAGCGCCCATTATCAGCAAAAATGCGTGAGTTCAAAGTTTTTGCTTCTTTAATCCGCACTTCCAGCAAGTTTAAACCGGGGCGCGATCCTGCTTGCAGCTCAGCGGAGATATTTTGGATGAGGGGGTTGAGTTGCAGCAGTTGCAGAGCTTCTAATAGCTGGTTTTGATTCAGAGGAGCTTGAGTAGCGATCGCCAATCGACTCCGTACATACTCAGGATTAAGCCGCTGATTCCCTGCCACACTAATACTTTCTAACCTACCTTCGATCGCCTGAATCTTGACCACACCCCCCGTCATACTTTGAGGCGGAATCAGTGCGCCGGAAGTGATGTAGCCTTTGCTGATGTAAAGTTGCGTTACAGCCGAACGAGCTTGCAGCAGTTCGGCAAAAGAGATCGGGCGACCCGTAAAATCTGCTAGTAACTTGTCTAATTCTTCTTTACTGAAGACAGTGCTACCAACTACTTCAAACCGCTCGACTGTCACCGTCCCTGGAACATTGGGGATTTCTTCACGATCGCCGGGAGCTGGCGTTGAAGGCTGGAGGAGTTCTTCTGGAGGAGGTAAAGGCGATGGTATTGGTAATTCTGGCTGTGGCGGCGGAGTAGGTATCCCAGGATTGGGAAGCTGAGATACTTGTGAGTTGTCTAAGCCTTCATTTGAGCTGATATCTAGCCTATTGGCAATGTTTTTAGGTGGAATTACCAGCGGAATTGAGGATAATATTCGCGATCGCTCGTCTTCTGGAACCGCCATCATCAGGCTTTGAGATTGCTTCCCCCAGCTCTTGGCAAATTGAGAAACAGCCGGACTTGATGGAATTAAAGCAGCTTTCAACTCAGTTGAGTACGAAATCTCACCCCCTCGATCGAGCATTCTCCCCTTAACAAGGGTAGGACTGGGAAGAAGTGGACTTTGTGATGATACTTCCGATAATGTGAGGTTGCTTTCAGCAGTTTGAGCTCTTAATGGCTGAGGATAAAATGCTGTAACTGAGCAGTTACAAAGCAGTGCGACTGTAAAATTTATCCTTAAAAAGCCGATGAAAAGTTTCCGGGGCATAGCAGGTGATGTGACAGGAGGCATTTAAACTCTGAGAAGCACCTTGCCCTTGGAGTTTAGCATCTTTGTATTAATTTCTAAGGATATTGTGACAATTACTTACATCTCAGTATTGTTGACAAAATAACAAAGGTGTGATAACTGCCTCCTGCCTTCTGCCTCCTGCCTCTTACCTCCTGCCTTCGGTAGATAGAGACTAGATTTTATTGAGCTGCGATCGCAACTCTTCCAGTTCAGGATCGACAACGGAATTCGACGTGCCAGAAGTTTGACCCGCCGCAGGGAGAGAACCAGTTGTCGCTGGAGCCAAATTCATCTGCGCCTTCAGAGCCGCCAAATCATCGTCAACGCCACCGCCAGCTTCCAACTTCAGAAACTCTTGTTCCAAACCAGAGCCAGCAGCCAACTCCGCCGATGCACCTGCACGAGCTTCCATCTGCAAGACTTTTTCTTCCATCCGCTCGAAAGCACCCATAGAGCTGCTTGTATTCAGGGAGCCGATCGTGCTATTTAATTGCTCCTGAGCCTTAGCAGCAGAGATCCGCGCCTTAAGCATATCCTTCTTAGTTTTAGCTTCGGAAATCTTGCTTTCCAGAGCGACCAAGTTGCGCTTGAGACTTTCCATCTGACCAGTTTGCTGATCCAAGCTAGCCTTCAGCGTCGCCGCCGTTTCCGCGTAAGACTTCTTGCGAACTAGCGCTTCGCGGGCCAAATTTTCATCTCCTTTTTGGAGAGCTAGCTGAGCTCGCGATTGCCACTGGTTGGCTTGAGATTCAGCCTGAGCGTACTGTGTCTGGGTGCGTTTTTGAGTAGCGATCGCGCTAGCAACAGCTTGGCGCAACTGCACCAAGTCTTCCTGCATATCAATGATGGACTGTTCTAAAATCTTTTCTGGGTCTTCAGCCTTATTGACCATATCGTTGAGATTGGCTCTCACAACTCGGCTAATGCGATCAAATAATCCCATAACGCTATTTTTCCTTTATTGGGGTTTACGAGGTAGGTGGGAAGGAAGCTCTAGGCATCAGCCTGCGAGCGCGAAATTCTGGCGATCCAATTTTTAAATGAG
>NZ_CACA01000056.1:0-34412 GCF_000180455.1 Kamptonema sp. PCC 6506 | reverse complement strand
TGAGAGAGCGCTAATTCTAATTTAGGTGGTGATGGATCGGTGGGTAATACCTTAACCTCCCCATTATCATCTACATCTACGATCGCGCTGTCTCCTTCTTTGAGTCGGCCGGAAAGCATTTCCTCAGCAAGTACGTCTTCCAACAATCGCATGATGGCGCGACGGAGAGGCCTTGCACCGTAACTGGGATTGTAGCCTTCTTTTACTAGATGATCCTTGAACCTTTCTGTCACTTGCAAGGTCATACCTTGTTCGGTTAAGCGGCTGAAAAGTTGGCGCAGCATGATGTCTGCAATTTGCTTGACTTCTTCCTTATTCAACTGACGGAAGACGATAATTTCATCGAGCCGGTTGAGAAATTCGGGGCGGAAGTGTTGCTTGAGTTCTTCATTTACTAGGGAGCGAATGCGGGTGTATTGAGCATCTGCTTGGTTTTCTGCGAACTCGAAACCGATACCGCCGCCGCCTTTTTCTATGACTTTAGAACCGATGTTTGAGGTCATAATCAGCAGGGTATTCTTGAAGTCTACGGTGCGACCTTTGGCATCCGTTAAGCGCCCATCTTCTAATATTTGTAAGAGGATATTGAAGACATCGGGGTGAGCTTTTTCGATTTCGTCGAATAAGACTACTGTGTAAGGTTTGCGGCGAACTGCTTCTGTTAGTTGACCGCCTTCGTCGTAGCCCACAAAACCGGGAGGAGAACCGATCAGTTTAGAAACAGTGTGCCGTTCCATAAATTCAGACATATCGAGTCGAATCATGGCTTCTTCGGAACCGAAGAAGTAGGCGGCTAAGGCTTTAGTAAGTTCGGTTTTGCCAACACCAGTGGGGCCGGAGAAGATGAAGCTGGCGATCGGTCGATTGGGGTTTTTCAAGCCGACGCGGGCGCGACGAATGGCGCGAGAAACGGCGCTAACGGCTTCTTCTTGACCGATGAGGCGCTGATGGAGGGTGTCTTCCATGTGCATCAGCAATTCAGATTCGGATTCTGTGAGTTTGCTGACGGGTACGCCTGTCCAAGATGCGACGATGTGGGCGATATCTTCTTCGGTGACGATCGGCAGAGTTGTGACTTCTGGTTTTATGCTGGAGGCGGCTTTGATTTGGCCTTGGAGTTCGAGTTCGCGATCGCGCAATTTTCCAGCTAGTTCAAAGTCTTGATCGCGGACGGCGGTTTCTTTGTCTTTGGTCACTTGTGGCAGTTGTCGCTTGAGTTCTTTGACTTCTGGCGATTGCTGTGAGTTCATGACGCGAACGCGGGAACCTGCTTCGTCGATGAGGTCAATGGCTTTGTCTGGTAGGAAGCGATCGTTGATGTAGCGATCGCTCAGGGTAGCCGCTGCTTCCAAAGCTGCGTCGGAAATTGTCAGTTTGTGGTGTTTCTCGTAGGCTGACCGCAAGCCGTGCAGAATTTCTAGGGTTTCTTCAACGCTGGGTTCCCCTATTTTCACAGGCTGGAAGCGGCGTTCTAAGGCTGCGTCCCGTTCGATGTGTTTGCGATATTCATCGAGGGTGGTTGCGCCGACGCACTGCAATTGACCTCTAGCGAGGGCTGGTTTGAGGATGTTGGCGGCATCCATGCTCCCCTGTACGGCTCCGGCTCCGATTAAGGTGTGGATCTCGTCGATAAACAGGATGATGTTACCAGCGTTGAAGATTTCTTGCATGATGGTTTTGAGGCGTTCTTCAAATTCGCCCCGAAACTTGGTACCTGCAATCATGGCTCCCATGTCTAGGCTGATGACTTGTTTGCCTTCTAGGATTTCGTGAACGCTGTTGTTGGCGATGCGTTGGGCGATACCTTCAGCGATCGCAGTTTTGCCGACTCCGGGTTCGCCTACTAATACGGGATTGTTTTTCGTGCGGCGACCCAGAATTTGGATCACTCGTTCGATTTCTTTCTCCCGTCCCACTACGGGGTCGAGTTTGCCTTCGGTTGCTAGTTTGGTCAGGTTAGTGCCGAACTCTTCTAAGGTTGGGGTTTTGGTATTGCGATCGCGACCACCACCCACCGCTACAGTTTCTCCTGCTGCCCGAATTACTTGGGTGCGGACTTGAGCGCGTTCGATACCCAGTTGTTCTAGAACTTTCGCCGCCACGCCTTCATCGTCTGCGATCAGTCCCAGCAAGATGTGCTCGGTGCCGATATAGTTGTGTCCCAGTTTACGAGCTTCGTTCAGGGATGACTCGAAAATGCGCTTGACGCGAGGTGTAAACGGAATTTCCGATGGGACAAAGCCGGAACCTCTGCCAATGATTTTTTGAATTTCTATCCGCACGTCTTTAATGTTGAGGCCCATTTCCGTGAGGACTTTGGCGGCGATACCAGTACCTTCGCCGATTAGTCCCAGGAGGATTTGCTCAGTACCTACGAAGTTATGACCGAGGCGGCGAGCTTCTTCCTGAGCGAGCATGATCACCTTAACGGCTTGTTCTGTAAAGCTTTCAAACATAGATGTTTCCTATCCTACTGTTTTAGTTAGGGCTGATTTGCCCCTCACGGTTGGCCGGGGCGAGTGCCACAAAAAATAAATAATATTAATTTTTGTGTACTTGCTTTTATTTTAATGTATCGCTGTTAAATGGTAAAGCCAGTGAGGATAGCCGAATAGTTGACGTAGCGATCGCCCTCTTTTGGTTGAGGTCAACTACTTAAAATAAGTAGTAGCATCATCCCTCTCAGTTGAAGATGGAATTGCATTATATCATAAAATCTAACTATTCAACAAAAATATTGAAATCCTCCTGTTAAAACTGCCTTGCAAGGAACTGTCCAAATACCTGTACAAATCCAATCGCTACTTGAATTACAGGCCAACCTACTAAACAAATCAACGCTGCCCAGCGAGTTCTAATATCTAAACCTTGGCGGACTGCCACAATTACAGTTAGCAAACTCCATACAGATAATACTAACTCAATTGCTCGTCCTAATAGCGGAATCAGCGTCAAAAAATTCAGCACTTGCGGCGCATAGGCAAATCCAATCGGAATCAGCAATTCCCTATAGCTAACGTGATTCGGTTTTAGCCACTGAGCTATTTTTGAGATCGTGAAAGTCCAAAAGTAGTAACCAGCGACAACAGCGAAGCCATCAATTAAAAGTGAGATCGCCAGTATTGGCAGAGTTGCCCGATTAATTAATAAGATCGCAGCGCTGCCTAAAACGTGAGACAGGGCTGCTAAAATTACAATCGTTAAAGCGATCCGCTTAGTTCTAGGAGTATCGGCAGCATCTTCGTAAAAATTGACATTTAAACATAAGGCATTCCTAAGAGTTGTGCCTAAACCTTGTGTTGAATCTTTGCCTTTCACGTTAAATTCTTAATGATCGAAGTAGTTGACAACTTTGATACAATACGCCTTAAGACAGCAAATTACAAGCAGATTTGATTAAATGCTGAAGTTAACTGGGTGGATACTAATTTGGCTGCGCGGAGGCAGTTTGAAGCTCTTAGTCATAGCAACTACAATCCTGATAGTATGGGGCATTACTGCTCCAGTGGGAACTCTAGTCTGGTGGCTGGGTCAAAGTGCTGAAACTCTAGGTCTTAAACAGAAAAATCGACTGGAAAGTGGGCGATCTAACTCTGGTAATATAGAAACACCTGCCAACAAGCGTATTCCTAACTCTGGGGTATTAAATTGTTATATTATCTTTCTGCCCGGAGTAGGCGATTTTTCGGCAGACGAATTAACTCCGGGAGAAGAGTTCTTTCTTAAAACTTTAGTTGACGTGCATCCAGAATGCGTTGCTGTTGGCGATATTTTCCCTTACTCAGCAGCCAATAAAAGTTTAGGAGGGCAGCGTTTGTTCGCTCCTGTTTGGCGGTTTGTTGAGCGGGCAAAGGGAAAGATTATTAGTGGAGATTTACTAATTAAAATTCGCAATCTTTGGAGATTTGCAATTTCTCTAGATTATCGCTACGGACAGGTTTATAATCAGGGCATTGCCACAGCAATTATCGAGCGGATGGAGGCTAAACACCCGATCTTAATTTCCCCAAATCAACCTATTAAAATTATTCTAATTGGTACTAGCGGTGGAGCACAAGTGGCGTTAGGTGCAACTCCTTATCTTAAGGAATGGCTTAATGCTAAGATTAGTGTTGTTTCTGTGGGTGGGGTTTTTTCCGGGAAGGTAGGTTTTAATGCTGTCAATCGCGTCTATCATTTACACGGGAATAGAGATATAATTGATGATATTGGCGGGGTTGTTTTCCCGTCGCGATGGCAATGGCTAGTTAACTCTGGATTCAATCAAGCTCGGCAACAAGGGCGTTATGCAGAAATAATTAGTGGGCCTCATAAGCACGATGGCAACCAAGGATATTTTGGGGAAGATCGGGCAGAAAATGGTTTGACTTATGTAGATTTAATCCTGAAAAAAGTTAACAAATTACCAATTTGGTCGGATCGGAAGTCTCCGTAAGATGTGGTTGATTACTCAGGATTTAGATTCGCGATCGCCTATTTTTTACCTATTTTCTAGGATACAACGAGGCAAGAAAACACGCCCTAGCCCCTAACCGCCGAAAGCGGTTGCTTTATCGATCGCCAACAACTCGGTTGCGCCCTTGATTTTTGGCTTGATAAAGCGCCTTGTCAGCTCGTTGAAGTACCAGATCGATCTTTTGATCCTCCAATTGATAGGTAGAGACTCCAATACTAACTGTAATTTTCACCTGTTTTTCTTGAATCGGAAACTCTGTCTTTTCCAGGGTAGCGCGGATACGTTCAGCCACGTCTACGGCAGAATCCAGATTAGTTTCTGGTAGAATTACTACAAATTCTTCTCCCCCAAACCGTCCCCAAAAATCTACTTTTCTTAAAGAATTTTTGACAATCTTTGTCATCCCAATCAGCACTTCATCTCCTACAGAGTGCCCGTAAATATCGTTAATTTGTTTGAAGCGATCTAGATCCAGCATTAATACAGAAAACAAATGATTGTATCGGCAAGCTCGCTCGATCTCTGCCTCACATAAAGTTAACAAATAACGACGGTTCCACACTCCAGTTAATGGATCTGTATTAGCTAAATTTTGTAACTCTTTAGTTAATTGTGCTTGCTCCTGTAACGACTTTTTCAATTGCTCTCGCATATATTTTAACTCTAAGTGCGTTCGCACCCGGACGAGTAGCTCTGCTGTACTAAAGGGTTTGGTAATGTAATCAACTGCTCCTTTTTCAAAGGCTTGGATTAAATGCTCTTGCTCGTGGCTAGCAGTGAGAAAAATGATCGGTATTTCTGCTACATCAGGATTAGCTTTCAGTTGTTCGCAAACTTCCAAGCCATTCATGTGTGGCATCATAAAATCTAATAATATTAGGTCGGGATTGGCAGTTTGAACGCGCTCTAAAGCTTGCTTTCCGCTAGTAGCAAAAGTGGTTTCATAACCTCTTTTTTCTAGAATTAAAGCAATTAATTGCAGATTCTCAGTAACATCATCGACGACTAAAATCAAGCAGTTTTCTGGTTTGAATGATGTCATAATAATTGAAGTCTCACTTCGGGGAATTTTTCTATGGTCTTAGGCAATAGCTCCCAGTTAAAGGTTTCTAGCTGACTTTCTAAGGTCGTCGTATAGTCGAGGAGTGCTTGACATTGGTATTCGTGCGCCCACTCTCTCAAACGTTCCCTAAAGATTTGGATATCTCGCCGTTTCATTGTTTTACACAATTCTAACCAAGTGCTTTCTTCTTCTTGGCGGAGTTTTTCAACTAATTCTGGAAGCTTTGCCAAGGCTTTGGAATTTGCTTGAATTCGCTCGTTTTGGGTAGGATTTATGGGCGCTTCATCAATGGTAAAATAATTAGTTTCCTGGGGTAAAATTTGCTTTAACGCTGAGACAAGTTGGGAACGGCTAACGGGTTTGCGTAAGAATCCTTGGGAGAGAGGACGCACAGTAATTTCGTCCTCTAGTCGCAAAACGGCAGTTACGATCAAAATGGGAATATTTTGAGTTCTTTTGTTTTGTTTCAGCAATTGTATCGCTTGTAGTCCGTCCATGTTCGGCATCCACAAGTCCATTAGAATCGCATCGGGGCAATTTCTTTGCGCGATTTCGATCGCTTCTTGTCCATCTTGTGCAAACAACAGGCGGTGTTTGCTACCTGCAAAATATCCCGCAATCAAATCGAGGTTATATTGAACATCATCCACCACTAGCACAGTTGCAGTTCCCAATTGATTCAAATCTTCATCTAATTTTGAAGGCACAACCGATCGCGTTTCTATTGCTGTAATCGTCAGATTGGGGAAGATAAAAGTAAAGGCACTCCCTTTGCCCAATTCGCTTTCGAGCCTGACTGTACCACCGAGCATTTCTGTAAGACGTTTAGTAATCGCTAAACCTAAACCTGTACCCCCATATTTACGAGTGCTTTGTCCTTCACTTTGTTTAAAGGCTTCAAAAATACTGTGTTGTTGCTCTAAGCAAATGCCAATCCCGGTATCTGCGATGGTAATTTCTATCTGTACTCGATTCGAGCTAGGGGATAGATCTAATTGTGCGCGTACAGATATTTTGACAAATCCTGCCTCTGTAAACTTCAGGGCGTTACCAACTGTGTTGAACAGAATTTGGCGCAGGCGTATGGGGTCAAATAGAATGGCTGTGGGTACGTTTTCATCGATTTCTACTAGGAGAGACAAACTTTTTTTAAGGGCTTTCGGGTCTAAAATTTCTTGAATTTCCCGAACTAGCGATCGCACATCAACTGGTTCGTATTGGAGTTGTAGCTTACCTGCTTCGATTTTGGAAAGATCGAGTATATCATTAATCAGGGCAAGTAACGTTCTGCCACTGGCAGCAATTGAGTTAAGATAGGCACGAGGTTGGGGGTCAGAGATCGATCCTTGTAACAAGTCACTAAAACCTAGAATAGCATTCATGGGGGTGCGAATTTCGTGGCTCATATTGGCAAGAAATTCACTTTTAGCACGGTTGGCCGCAACGGCCGCTTCTTTAGCAGCAGCGAGTTCTACTTCAGTTTGCTTGCGATCGCTAATGTCTTCGGCAATGCCAGTCATCCGTATGATGTTGCCGGCTTCGTCTCTAATCGGAAATCCGCGATCGCGAATCCAGCGGATGGAATTGTCGGGTCGCACAATCCGATATTCTCGATCGTAAATTCCTGTTTTTTGCTGTTCAATATACGCAGCTTCGACTTGTGGGCGATCGTCTGGGTGAATAGTCGCTAACCAATTTAATGGGTTTGAATAGAGGGTTTCACAACTACGTTGCCAAATAATTTCATAAGCAGGGCTCACATAAAGAAGTTGTTGCGTTTGGTTGTCTGTCATCCAGAACACATCCTGAATATTCTCTGCAAACTGACGAAACTTTTCTTCACTCTCGCGCAAAGCTGCTTCTGCTTGTGTGCGATCGGTGATATCTTGATGGACTGCGACCATAACATCGCCATATTCAGGATGCTTAAATACAGAACAAGTTGCACTACACCAAAATGGAGTACCATCTTTCTTGACATTATGAACTTGATATGCAAATTCCCCATTTTGTAAAACAGCAGTGCGAATGGCTTGATTTACCTCTTCGGGCTCTATCTGTTCATTGCCATAGTTCACGATCGCAACGTGCTGACCGTTCATTTCCCCAGCATCATAACCAAACATCTGCTCAAATTTAGGATTTGCATAGATAATTAATCCATTATCGGCTCTTACTAGACAAATGCCTTCCGCCATGCTGCGGGTAATCACAGCCTGAAGTTCTAACGTTTGTTCTGCAAGTTTGCGATCGCTGACATCGAAAATTACCCCCAGCATTTTCAGCGGTTCACCCGCTTCGTTATAGATCCCGCGTCCTTTCCCCACCAGCCAGCGAACTGTACCATCGGGATAGACAACCCGGTATTCAGCTTCATAGTCAGTATGCTGGAATAGCGCATTTGATAACGCCTGTTCGATTCTGTCCAGATCCTCTGGATGAATTGCTTTGCGCCATAGCTGATAAGGATCGCTTGCTTGTTGTGGTTCTACTCCTAGCAAACGAAAATGGTTGTCATTCCAGTTCACTTCATTGGTATGCACGTTCCAGTCCCAAGTGCCGATATGAGTAAAATCCAACGTCAATCGCAGTTGTTCCTCACTTTTGGCTAAAGCAGCTTCGGCGCGTTTGCGATCGGTAATATCTTTAGCCACATAGCAAAATCGGGGATATCCACTGGGACTAAGTTCGATCGGGCAAACACTCACAGAAAGCCATCCTTGCTTTGTCGAAGTCTCATAGAAATGTTCAAATCGAACGGGAGCTTGAATTTGTTGAGATTGTTGGTAATAGGTAGTCCATTGCTCTATAGTGGTTGGTGGCGATCCCAGCGCACTAGCAAACTGATTTTGCATAGCTTCTGGGGTACTCTCAAAAAACTGAGCCGCCGCCCAATTATCGGAAATGTGCAAGATATCTCCGTTATGGAGTTCAACAATACCCATCGGCATTGCACCACTGTTGAAGAAACTCCGCAGCGTTGATTCGCTCTGCTGTAAAGAATTCTCTGCTTCTTTAAGTTTAGTAAGATCGCGCAGGCTAATCAGGACTCCTGAGATCTCTTGTTCTACTGCAAAATAAGGTGTAAAAGTAACGCTCAGAAATTTTTTTCCCCCTGGCAAATGCTCAAACAATTTTTCAAACTGAATAGTTTCTCCCGCTAAAGCTTGCTCTAGCGCAGGACTCAAATTTTCAAACACCTCTTGACCCACAATATCCTTCACTGAATGTCCGATAATTTCGTGAGAAGATTTGTTGTACCAAGACAGGTAAGCTGGATTAGCAATTTGATAAATATAATCGCGGTTAAGAAGTACAATGCCATCGAGGGTGGTAGATACGATTCGCTCATATTGTTGCAGAGATTTTTCTGCCCGTTTGCGATTGGTGATGTCCTCAATCATCGCTATATAGTAAATAGGCTGGCCATCTCGATCGCGAACGATAGAACCTGTTAGCGAAACCCAAATAGTTTCTTGGTTCTTTTTTAAATAACGTTTTTCAATTTTGTAAAACGGTACCTCTCCTTTAAACAATCGCTGTGCTAATTGTACATCTATTTCTAAATCATCGGGATGGGTAATATTGGAGAATGTCAGTGCAAGGAGTTCGGATTCTGTATACCCGATCATCTGGCACAGCATTGGATTAACTTTAATAAACCGATAATCCAAACCAACAATTGCCATGCCAATTGGCCCTTCTTCAAAAACTTTGCGAAAGCGTTCTTCTCGCTCTCTCAGTGATGTTTCAGCAATCTTGCGTTCTGAAATATCGCGCAGAATGGCAGTGTATATTTTTTCTCCATTCAATTCCAGCTTAGAAATAGAAGCTTCAGCCGGGAATACAGTACCATCTTTGCGGCGACCAAAAACTTCATTCCGCTCTTCCATCCTGCGGGTTTTCTCATCAGACTGAGGAACATTAGTAAATTTCTCGCTATAAACAGAGTCAAACCGAGAAGGTAATAACAAAGTCAACGATTTTCCCAATACCTCAGCAGCCGTATAGCCAAAAATCTTTTCTGCTCCTTTATTAAATAGAGTAATTGTTTGAAGATCGTCAACTGAAATAATCGCATCTTTAGCAATATCTAAAATTTTAGATAGCCGTAAACTAGAATAAATTAACGCTTTTTCTGCTTGCTTACTTTTAGTAATATCTGCGTTAATTTTCATGATTCCTTTCGGTTTACCTGCTAAATCCCGTTGCACTGTCCAACGGCTAGCGACAAATATTAATGTACCATCTCCTCTCTGTTGGATAAGTTCGCCTTCCCAACGCCCATATTCAAATAGTTCTTTCTTGATTTCTGTTAAGGGCTTAGGAAAGTTGGTTGACAGCAATTGTGCTAGAGTTTTTCCCAAAGCTTCGGTTTGAGAAAAGCCATACAATACGGCCGCACCGTGATTCCAAAAAGTAATGGCATCGTTCAAATCGACAGTCAGAATGGCATCGTGAGCTAAATCGATTAATTGTGCTTGGTCTTGAAGGATTTTCTCTCGTCTTTCCCGTTCCAAGAGTTCTAGTTGTAAGCGATAGTTTGCTACCTGCAATTCCTGGGTACGCTCTACAACTTTTATTTCTAGATCTTTCTTGGCTGCTTGCAAGGCATTCTCAGCCTGTTTGCGTTGAGTAATATTAGTAAGAATTACAACTGCTCCTCTAAAGTTATTGTCCTGGTCAGCTAGAGGGCGAGCATTTAAGACCAGATTTAAAACTTGTCCATCCCGGCGTTCAAATTCAACCTCAAGCCCCTTATAGGTTTCTCCATGCAGCACGGGTGTAATTGAAAAGGGAACTTTAACCGGGGAATTACGGGCAATATCTGCCGCTGATAAGATTTTTTCCTGGCTTATAACTAAGGAAAAATTGGATTGAAAAAAACTGAAAATTCCCAGTCTATCAAAGGGTTGAAATAGTAGATTTTCTCCCCAGAGTTGTTGGGCAATTGCACTAGCACGAATAATTTGTCCGGTATGGTCACAGACGAGAATTGCTTCTCCCGCCTGCTCTAGAATTAAACGCGCCAGTTTTTCCGAGGCAATAGTCTTTTCATGGCGCTTTTGTTCAGTTAAATCAGTAATTACAAGACAGTTGATCGGGGAGTCATCAAGGATCAGAGGATTGATGGATAGGTAGACAGGAATTTCAACGCCATCGCGGGCGAGCAGAAACATTTCTACAGGATGCCGATCGCCCATTTCTGCTTGTTGAACTCGTGCCTGAAATAGAGGGGTGTCATGGGGGGAAATTAAGAATTGAAAATATGAACCAATCAGCTTCTCTAACGGTTGTTTCAATAAATTGGAAAAACTTTTATTGCAGTACAAAATTAGCCCATCGGTCGAAAGGACTACAGCCCCTTGTTGCATCTCCTCAACTAACAGTCGGTAGGATAGGTCAGCACTCTGGAGGGTAAAAACTTTTCGACCCTGGGCGGTAGAAATAACTAACGCATCTACTTCCCCTTGCTGAATCGCTCGCACGATATCCTCGCTTGCGGTCAGCCGTTCGCGCAAAGATTGAATTTCAGCTAACAGTTCTGTTTTTGATTTATTAGTATCTTCCATTGTAAGTACCAGGGTTAAGAGAGTATTTTATTTAGGTACAATATCTAACCCAAACAACACTTTTTCGGTATCGGACAGATCCCCAATCATACGTTGCAGGGGGAGAGGCAGTTGCTTGATTAAGGTGGGGATGGCAACGATGTTATCTAGGTGCATTTGTTCTGAAGACTGATAAACATCAATCACTTCTAAGTCATATCGTCCTTGTAAATAGGTTTCACAGATAGATTTGATCCGTTGTAGCGCCCTCGTCGAACGGGGAGTTGTGCCGGCAATATATAAGCGGAGACAGTAATGTTGCTGTTCCAGTTCCGCGATTGCTTGTTCAAAATTTGCCATCAAATTATTGTTGTCTTCTTGCAGTAGCTGATTGTCTTCCGGCGGTACTTCATTTACCATTACTATTTCCTCTCAACTGTCTGTGTTCAGAGTGTTTTTTCATTCTTCAACCTTTGCGATATCAAGTCCTACTAAAACTTTTTCCTGATTAGATAAATCCCCAATGATTTGCCGAATCGGTTGCGGCAGTTTTCGCACTAGGGTTGGAATTGCCAGAATTTGATCTTGCTTCGCTAACTCCGGGTTCTGTAATAAATCAATAACTTCAATTCGATATTGAGCGTGGAGGTATTCTTCACAGAGCTTTTTCAGGTTAGCAAAGGCTCTCACTGATTTGGGAGTCTGGCCGGCAATGTACAGTCGCAGTTCCCATCTCTCTAATTTAGGTGAATTCAGTTCGCTATGTTGATTCATAATGGCTATTTCCCTGTTTTCTAAATGTGGTAACTGGTTAATCAGCCCGACGAAGTTGCGCGATGATCCTTTGATCCTGAAGAAACCCGACTTTATTCATATTCTCCTCTTGATTTAGGCGATCGACTTCTGCTTTTTCTGCCTCCATCTGCATCTGTAATGTAGTAATTTGAGTCTGAATTAATTGTCGTTGCTGTTCTAAATCTCGCCGTCGGTTAGCAATTTCTTGCTGTCGTCGTATAGTTGCTTGTTTATCCGCTAACTCCTGAATTGCCCTGGCGGTTCCAGTTAGTACCTTGTCCTGTCCTAAGTAAACATCTACCAATTCCACGCCTTGACTTGTTAATCGGAATTCTCGCACCTGGTTTGAGTGTTCCATCCCGCGAGACTTGATGACTTGCAGGATGCGATTGCGCTCGCCGTTGCTTTCAATTACCCGCACTTCTAGCCAGGTATCCATCAGCGAAGAAATCCCGATCTCTGTATTTTCCAGGGGAGTTCCGCCACTAATTAGGTTGTTCATCAACACTGTGATTTGTTGCGATTTTAAGTAGTCAATTACGCGCATAAAGAAGGCTTTAACTTGCAGAAGACTGCCAGTTAAAGTTAGGTTGCTGATCGGATCGATGATGACGGTAGTAGGCTGAAAATAGTTGATCCATCGATGAATTTGTACTAAATGTACTTCTAAACCATGAGCGGTAGGACGTAATGCTTGAATCTGTAGCAATTCCTGTTGAATATAACGCTCTAAATCCATACCGATCGATCTCATGTTACGGAGAATTTGTTGGGGGGCTTCCTCAAAGGCGAGATACAGGCACTTTTCTCCGCGCTGACAGGTGGCGGCGGCAAAAGCAGCAGCGATCGTACTTTTGCCTGTCCCAGCCATCCCCGTGATCAAAATGCTACTACCGCGAAAGTAACCCTCTCCTCCCAGCATGGCATCTAGGCGGGGGATGCCACTGGAGATGCGATCGCTAGAAACGTTATGATTTAGTCCAATGGAGGTAATTGGTAAGACAGAAATACCATTTTCTTCTATTAAGAAAGGATATTCGTTACTACCATGTTGAGAACCTCGATATTTAAAAATTTGCAGCCGCCTGGTAGAGAGTTCTTCATAAACTCGCTGATCCAAACGAATAACGCAATCAGAGACGTATTCTTCTATGCCTTGACGAGTTAGGCTATTATCACCTCGTTCACCTGTGATAATAGCAGTAACACCTTTGGTTTTGAGCCAACGAAACAAACGGCGGAGTTCTGCTCGGACAATGCCAGTATTGGATAAACCGGAAAACAAAACTTCAATCGTGTCTAGAACTATCCGTTTGGCACCAATGCTATCGATCGCATAGCCCAAGCGAATGAAGATCCCTTCTAAATCGTATTCACCAGTTTCTTGAATTTCGGAAGGATCGATATACAAACAGTCAATGCTGAGCTTTTTTTCGGCTACCAATCGATCTAAATCCCACCCCAAAGAAGTGACATTTTGAGTGAGCTCTTCTACGGTTTCTTCAAAGGATATAAATACCCCTGGTTCGCCGTATTCTGTCGCGCCACGAACTAGAAATTCCATTCCTAGCAGAGTTTTACCGCAGCCAGCAGAACCACAAACCAACGTCGGTCGTCCTTTGGGTAGTCCGCCTCCAGTAATTTCGTCTAGTCCCTGAATTCCAGTGGGACATTTGGGTAATTGGATATTGGTGGACTTGCTTGTTTTTTTCTGATTGAGTTGAGTCATTTTGGCTGATTGAATTAAGTCATCAAGTATTCTAAATCTCAAATCTAAAAATCGATCGTCAAAGGTGCTCTGGGAAAAGGAATTACATCTCTAATATTCCCCATTCCTGTCATAAACTGCACTACCCTTTCAAATCCTAAACCAAACCCTGCATGAGGCACTGTACCATAGCGCCGTAAATCTAAGTACCACCACAAATCCTCTTTATTCATTCCCTGCGCTTCGATGCGTCGTTCGAGTACATCTAATCTTTCTTCCCGCTGGGAACCGCCGATGATTTCTCCAATTTTTGGCGCTAAAACATCCATTGCCCGCACTGTTTTTTCATCGTCGCTCAAGCGCATATAAAATGCTTTAATTTCTACTGGATAGTCGGTGACGATTGTGGGCTTTTTAAACAGTTCTTCTGCTAAATAGCGCTCGTGTTCTGATTGCAAATCCAAACCCCATTTTACGGGAAATTCAAATTGCTTATCTGCTTGTTCCAAAAGCCTGACTGCTTCGGTATAAGTAATCCGCTCAAACTGATTGTTAATAATGTTTTCAGCCGTTGCCAAAACTGTCTTGTCAATCCTCTCGTTGAAAAATTCGATATCTTCCTGGCAAGTTTCCAACACATATTTAAAAATGTGTTTTAGGAAGGCTTCGGCTAAATCCATATCGCCTTCTAAGTCGCAGAATGCCATTTCTGGCTCTATCATCCAAAACTCGGCTAAATGGCGGGAAGTATTGGAATTTTCGGCTCGGAAAGTCGGGCCAAAGGTGTAGACATTCCCGAAGGCCATCGCCATAACTTCGGCTTCTAATTGGCCGCTAACTGTGAGATAAGCTGGTTTGCCAAAAAAGTCTTTGGTAAAATCAATTTGTTCTCGATCGTTGCGGGGAATATTTTTCAAATCAAAGTTAGTAACGCTGAACATTTCCCCTGCGCCTTCGCAGTCGCTAGCGGTGATAATTGGAGTGTGAACCCAGAGAAAACCGCGTTCTTGAAAAAATTGGTGGACGGCATGAGCGCAGGCGTTACGGACGCGAAATACAGCACTGTAGGTATTTGTGCGCGATCGCAAGTGCGCGATCGTCCGCAAAAATTCAAAGGAATGACGTTTTTTCTGCAATGGATAAGTTTGCGGATCTGCATCGCCGTAAACTGTCACCGCCGAGGCTTTCAATTCTATTCTTTGTCCCTTGGCTGGGGACGCAACTAATACTCCCGTGACTTCGACGGATGCACCTGTATTTAATTGCTTGACAATGTGCTCATAGTTTGGTAAATTTAGATTGATTACTACTTGTAAATTAGCCATTGCTGAGCCGTCGTTAACTTCGACAAAGGTAAATTCTTTCAATTCCCGCTTGGTGCGAACCCAACCTTGAACTGTTACATTTTCGTCAGGTTGACCATTTCGCAGAAGGACTGCAATCCGTTGTGTTGTCATATTTTTTAAGAGTGGGATCGATTGAGGTTGTATCTGTTTTATTCGATTATAAATATTATACTCCCTATAGAGTGCCTTCTAAATAGCTTCAGTGAGAATCCTTAAAAGTAGGATCGAGTGAGATAAGACATAGCCATCATCACGGTCAAAACTAATTCACCATGCAAACTTTAACATTTGACAGTATTTTAGACGCGATCTAAACCTTGTCTACTGATGAACAAACCACTCTACTTGTCATCATGTACCGGAGACTTAGCGATCGCCGTCTTACTGAAATTGCTGCTAATATTGCACAAGGAAAACAAGATTATCAATCGGGAAACGTCTTTCGAGGTAAGGTTAATGATGCGATCGCAAAGCTAAATCAACGCGATCGCCCTTGGTAATATAATAGTCAATGTCAACCTTGATATCGAAAGAAATATGAAAGGTAATAGATAATCAGCAGATGACTGTTGTCAGTATCGGCGTGCAAGGTGCTTATACTTGGGAAAGCTACGAAACTAATTTGCAAAAGTTAAAAGATTGGTTAGAACAACATCCTGAATATGAAGTTGTGGGGCCACCGCGCCGATTATTTTATAATTCGCCCATGACTCCAGAATCTATTAAAATGAGTGAAGTACAGATTGCGATCGCGCTCAATTTTCCTCAATCACCGCTAATGTGAACAACAACTTCCCGCATATTTCCTCGCTGTCGATGTTCCCATAAATAAATACCTTGCCAAGTTCCTAATACCAATCTCCCTTGTGAAATCGGAATTTGTTCCGAAGTATGAGTTAAAGTAGTACGAATATGTGCCGGCATATCGTCTGGCCCTTCGGCATCGTGAATGTAATAAGGCCCTTCTGGCACAATCTTAGCTAAAAAGTTAGCTAAATCTCGCAACACATCAGGATCGGCATTTTCTTGGATTACCAAGCTAGCAGAAGTGTGACGCAAAAATAGAGTACAAAGTCCTATTTTAACACCTGATTTAACTACTGCATCTTCTACCTTGGAAGTGATGTTACATAGAGATTTACCAGCGGTTTGAATTCTGATTAACTGTTGATAGTGAGTCATGGTTTAGTGTTGAAAATAATTAACTACAGATTGTGCAATTGTTTCAGTCCCGTATTTATCTAATTTATCCGATAAGCGTGGCGGTTGCAAAGATTGTCGCAGAAATTCCCAGTTACTCTCAAAAAAATCAGAATTTGATATAATTTGATGGTGAGCATAATTCTGAATGCCTTCTAATAACACTGGAGATTCTGCAAACCCTTCCCGCGTGAGAGAAACTATCGGTATTTCCACGCGCAAAGCTTCTGAAAAAGTGCTGTATCCTGGTTTAGAAATTAACCGCCCACATAGCGGCATAAAATCAATGGGGCGAAAGGGGATTAAAGTAGATTTTTGGGAATCCCTGTTATTAATATTTATCAAGTTTGGTAAAGCGGGTGCTTGAGGGTCAAAACTGATGAATTGCCAATCGGGAAATTGTTGTAAATTGTGGTAGGGTATTTGTTCTAAACCCAAGCCGCCGAAGGTAAGCAATACTGTTTTTTCAATAGGTGCTTTGATGCCAAATTTCTCCTTAAGTTCATCTAGATTATAGCGAGGATCGCCGCCAGTTAACCCGACATCCTCAATGTGAGGAAAAGTGCTCATTGGTTCATGTAAAGGCAGACGAAATAGGCGATCGCACTTGCTAAAACATTCGCTAATCCAATCTGCTATTTCTATAAATTCACCGCCCCAATCGCGATAGATAAAGTCCCAGCCAAAGTTACTCAGCATCCAGCAAGGAATGCCCGCCGCTTTAGCAATGGGAGCAGCTAAAGGGGGGATATCAGCAAGCACTAATCCCACGCGATTTTGCTTAATAAAATCAACTTCACTAGCTATAATTGACCGCTGTTGGGTGCGAAGTTCTTGTAATTTTTCCAGCGTAAGACCTCGATCCATATTCAAGCTATCAGATTGCACAACTCCAACATCAAAGGCACGGGGGCGGTGAATAAAATCGCCTGTGATGTAAGATTCTAACAACCATCTCGGTGCAGTTGTCACCATAATTAATAAAATATCTGGATATAATTTCTGAATTGTTCCGGCAATGGATGAGGCGCGGACAGCATGGCCGAATCCGTGATTGGTGATGGCTATATATAACGCTGGTCTAGGCATAAGATTAATCAAGCTTTATGTTTATATACTATGATATAATAGAATGGTATTTGTGTAAATAAATATATTGGGGGAGATGTAAGATGACAGTACAAATCAGTACAACGTCCACAGTTAATATTGATCCAGGTGAAATAGAGCAGATTGAAAAACTTTATACTCTCAGAAATCGATCGGAGGTGTTGAAGTTTATTGAGGAATATCCTTTTTTGATTCCAGTTTTATTGGAAGCGCCCGACGAGATTCGCTATTATTTTCCCAGCGATGCACTAATTTTAGATATGGCGATAGATCCAGAAAGCTCATCGACCGATGATGATAAACTGGTACTCTTGATTGCTACAGACATTGATGCTGATGAGTCAGTTGACAGGCTTTGGGAATTAGATAATGCTTGGTGGCTTAATGCTTCGCGGCGTTCGCAACATAAAATGTTTACCAATCTGGAGTAATGAGTTTTAATTGGTCGGAATATCTCGCTTTAGCTCAACAATTGGCTGGAAAAGCTCAGATTTCTGCTACTCAGGAATCGCGGTTACGTTCAGCTATTAGTAGAGCATACTACAGTGCTTTCATTCAAGCACGAAATCACTTGCGCGATACAATGGGTCTTTCGATTCCGCGCAAAAATACTCATGAGTACGTGATTAAGCAATTTCAGAATAGTTCTGACCCTATTCGCCAACAGATAGGTGAAGCTCTGGATCGTATCCGATATAATCGCAACCTGGCAGATTATGACGATACGGTTGCTAACTTACCAGTTATTACTAGGAGGTCTTTAAAATTGGCAGCGAAAGTTATCTCCAATTTACAAAACCTTTGATAATGAGGCAATCCTTCTTTAGACTGAGTAAAAAAGCGATTATCTCATATAAAATATACTATTTGACTAGCGATCGCGTCAACTAATTTATCAATTTCTGACTCCGTAGTAAAATAATGAACGCAAGCCCGCACGCAGTCAGGCGAGAGAATTGTCCGCACCATACAATTCTGTTGATACAAAAAATCTACTAGCCGATCGTGGGGTTTTCCATTAGTCAATTCAAAAGCAACTAAACCCGCTGCTGGCGGTGACTTCCGCAGACAATTAACGCCATCGATCTCAGATAAGCGCTCCCAAAGATACCCACTCAAACGGCAGATTTCTTGATAGCGTTCCTCAATAGTTCCCCACTGGTGATGAAGTGCGATCGCTTCCCGCAAACCTGCATATAAAGGATAGGCAGAAGTTGCCACTTCATAACGCTGCGCTCCCCCTTTCCAACCAGTAGGATTACCAGTTTTATCCATAACAATTGAACGCCAACCAATAAAACTTGGATACAAATCTGGCAAAGCCTCAGCACTTACATACAGTCCCCCCAAACCTTCTGGCCCGCACCACCATTTATGACCCGTGAAAGCATAGAAATCTACGCCAGAATTAATCAAATTCAAAGGCAATACTCCCACTGATTGAGCTGCATCTACTAACACTCTGACCATCCCATTTTTAAGAGTAGAAACAGGAGAATCATGGCAAACTTTAACGATCTCATCTAGAGGTAAAACTTGACCCGTATTCCACAAAATATGACTGATTGCTAATAGGCGAGTATTTGGTCGCAAATGTTGAGCAATAACCGCCGCCGGATCTCCCTGATTCAAAGTTGCCATTAGCGGACAAGTAGAGATTTCAATATTAAATCTGCGCTGAAGTTCCATCGCAGTTGCTACAATACCAGGGTGCTCGCAATCCGACAGCAACAGGTGATCTCCAGGCTTCCAGTCAATGCCCCAAAAAGCAATATTGCAGCCGACGGTGACATCCTCCGTTAGTGCGATCGCCTCCGCTGGGACATTTAACTCAGATGCGATCGCCGATCGTGTTGCGATCGCCTCCCCTGTCACCCAAGCATTGACCTCCCTAGAAAAAGGCCCCATTTGCTGCACGCATTCATACGATCGCTTGATAGCCTCTAAAGACATCTGGGGCAGCGGGCCCTGTCCCCCATAGTTAAAATAAGCTTTATTAGCTAAAGCTGGAAAATGCTGCCGATGAGCTGCTAATTTTGAATTTGTCATTGGTGTTATCCCTGATATTTTTGTCCAGCAGTCAGTTAACCTTAAGAATAAGCTATCCACCCAATCTAAAATTAAAAGCTAACATCCATATTATCCCCTAAATGTTGATAACAGATAAACAACTTCTTAACTACCAACGCTGCAATCGCCGAGCATTTTTAGATGCTTACGGAGATATCAACCAATTAGACCCAGCCAGCGATTTTCTGCTGAAACTGATCCGCGATAGCTTAACTTATCGCCAAACAATTGTAGAACAGCAAGCATATCATCAACCATACTATCCTCATGGAGATTGGGTAGCAGGTACAGAAGCTACTTTAAGTTTAATGCGCCAAGGCGTTGATCGCATTTATCGAGGAGTGCTTTTGCAGCATGAGAAATCGGAAAATTTATCAGAATCGATCGAAAATTCGGAATTTTCCAATATAGTAAATCCCTCATTTCTTCCTTCAAATATTGCCTTACTCAGCCGTCCCCACTTGCTAGTAAAACAGCCGGGGGATTCGGATCTTGGCGATTGGATGTATGCTCCTGCTGACATTTGGATCGCCAAGCGACCCAAACTTGACTATCAAATTGTTAGTGCTTTTCATGCTCAGGTGCTAGCGTCGGCACAGGGGGTAATGCCCGATACTGCATGGTTAATTCTGCGAGAAAAAGGGCCTTATGCGGTGAATTTGTGGCAGCGGTTGCCTCAAATGCAGGAAATCTTAAAACATTGCATTCAGATGTTTGAAGAAAAAAACGACCCAGAGATGTTTATTTCTCGTCAGAAATGCAATCTTTGCCGCTGGTATACCAGTTGTTATGGGATTGCCGAATCAAAAAAACACCTTTCTCTCTTGCCGGGAGTCACACCTGCACGTTATGCTCAACTGCAAAATCTTAATTTAACTACAGTCGAATCTCTGGCTTTAGCAAATCCTGAATTGTTAATTACTTACCGGGAATTTGAGGGCCCAATAGCAGCGCAGTTGGTGCAGCAAGCTCAATCAAAACTGCAAAATCAAGCAACGATCAGAAATTCGATCGCCGAAAATGGAAGTTCAGAAAACCTAATTCCTAATTCCCTCTTTCCAACTCCTACTTCCCCATTATCAAGACCAAATTACCCATCTAATTTTTTAACTACCACCCCAGTAGAAATATACTTCGATCTCGAAGCAGAACCAGAGCTAAATTTAGATTATCTGCAAGGTGTATTAGTAGTAGATCGGTCTAAAAACACAGAGACTTATCATGCTTTTCTAGCAGAAACACCCGCTGATGAAGGTTTAATCTGGCAGCAATTTTTAGACTTAGTTTGGAGTTATCCCATCGCTCCCATTTTTCATTTTTGCGACTACGAAATTCAAACTGTCAAGCGGTTAGCGCGATGCTACAAAACTCCAGCTTACCAGTGGCAACCAGTGCTCAAACGTTTTGTCGATATTCACAAACAGGTGACGCAAACTGTCACCTTGCCAGTAGATAGTTATGCTCTCAAACCCATTGCCCGTTGGATGGGTTTTGAGTGGCGCGACGCTAAAGCGAATGGAGCTCAGTGCGTCTGCTGGTATGATGAGTGGTTAAAAACGGGCGATCGCGCATTTCTCGATGCGATCGTCCGTTATAATGAGGATGACTGCCGCGCCACCTACCATGTTAAGGATTGGTTAGCAAGCTTTTTACAGAATATTTAATTATTTGTTAGCGATCGAGAATTAGCTTTTTTGCCTTCATAAAATCTTTAAAAAAGTTTTTATACACAAAGTTTCTTTGAGTTTATTAAAAGTTTGTAAACTTATAGTAATTTTTTATGAGTTTCAAGTGATAATAATTGCAGGAGCAGCCGCTTAGCTGCGGATTAAAAAAACACCTTTAGATTCACAATCAATTCACAATCACAATTATATATTATGAGTGAATATGTTTGCCCCTTATGTTCCTACCCTTTGCTGTCCCATGTCCGCCTCGGAAAACTTTACTGGTTGTGCAGACACTGCAATCAGGAAATGCCCTACGGTTTTAGCAACACTCTCAGCAAACATAGTTATGTAGAAGAGACATTAAAACGCTATAAACTGCTTTCGGAAAATACTCGCGATCTAATTTTATTTACTCAGCTTGATGGGAGAATTACTGAAGCGAATAATGCCGCTTTCAAGGCTTACGGTTATGAGCCTGAAGAATTGCTTTCTTTAAATATTCAGCATTTACAAGTTTCTGATAACTTGGATAGCTTTGCTGAGCAAATGGCAAAAGTAGACAAGGAAGCCATTACTTTTGAAACGGTTCACATCCGCAAAGACGGGAGCGTATTTCCCATCGAAATCACCGCCCAAAGCATAGAACTCGGCGAAGAAAAAATCATATTAAATATTATCCGCGACCTTACTGAGAGCAAACAAGTAGAAAAATTGCGAGAGCAACAGTGCGATCGAGATCGGCTAATTGGAGCGATGCAAGATCGAATTCGCCAGTCATTAAACCTGAAGGAAAATTTTAATAGCACAGTTACAGAATTGCGGGAATTTCTGCAAGCCGATAGAGTAATTATCCACCGTTTTTTTAAAGACGGGAACGGTTCAGCCGTTGCAGAGGCAGTAGGTTTGGGTTTCCCTTCCATGCTGGAATTTATTATTCACTATCCCTCTATTTTAGAAAAAAAATACCTTCAAAAGTATCAGCAAGGAGAATCTTTGGCCATTACCGATATCCGCCATGCCGGACTAGATCTGCGGCTGCTGCAATTACTAACATTTTTTAATATCAAAGCAAGGCTGGCAGTACCAATTTTGCAAAACAGTCCAGAGTCAGAATTTCCCATCTCCAATCAACTCTGGGGATTGTTAATTGTGCATCAATGTTCGACACCCCGACAGTGGCAACAATCAGAGATAGACTTGCTCAAAGGAATGGCAACTCAAATCGCGATCGCGATTCAGCAATCAGATCTAAATCAGCAGTTGCAAGTAGCGCAGGAAAAATTGCAGCAACTAACTTTATTAGATCCCGTTACCTTGGTTCCTAACCGTTCCCGCTTCGACGAATATTTTCTATCAGAGTGGCAGCGAGCAATACAGGAAAAAATACCTTTGTCTCTGATTATTTGGGAGATAGACTTTTTCAAAAAATATAATGACACCTACGGTTATCAAGCAGGCAATCGCACTCTGAAACAAATCGCCACTACAATTCGTTCTAATGTGAACCGTTTAGGTGCTTTAGTAGCTCGTTACAGCGACACAGAATTTGCAGCGATTTTACCAAATGCAGAGGCGGAAAATGCTGTACTAATTGTAGAAGAAATCCGCTTTCGGGTAAAAGCATTAGAAATCCCGCATACCAATTCTCAGATCGGTAAATACGTCACTCTCAGTTACGGAGTTGCTAGCACTATTCCTGACGCTAAATCCTCTGCTAATCAATTGATTGCGGATGCAGAACTAGCCCTTTCTCAGGCGAAAACAGCAAGGATATTGAGCTCGACCAGAAATCATAACCATGCTTTGATTCCCCAGATCCCTCTCCCTTCCCCAAATCCAGTTAGTAATCCTATACCAAGCCATCAAAAAACTAGGGGGAAAAATACAAACATAGAGTTATTAATGAGCTATGTTGCTTACTATGTCAGTCGTGGCAAAAGTGTTCTGAGTCCCATGAGCGGCCCGCTATTTTTTCGAGGATTAGTTTATGAATATTGGGGCTATCATAGTGACTTTAAGGATCTGTGGAAACAGCTACAACAGCGACGGGACTTTCGAGAGCTTTATGTGGAAGGAGATATTGATTGCTTTGGCAATTTTCTAGGAGGAAACTGTACAGTTATCCAGTGCGCCCGCTGCAATTTGCCTATTCCAGTATCGGAAGGAAGTGCCTACAATATTCCCAATTGTACTCTCTGTAATAACCCCTTAAATTCAGGGCAAATAGGGGCAGATACAAGGCAGTACAACTGGGAAAATAAATTAGAAAAAACCCGCGTAGTTGCCATTGGTACACCGCCGAACAACTCTAGAAATCTGAAAAGATTGTTTTCCGTTAATGGATTTGAAGTCACATTTTTATCTAATATAGAAGCAGTTCACTCTCAATTTTTGCCCAGTTTCGTAGACATGGTACTGATTTATGCAGAAGTTTCAGAAACACAGGGTAAAGCCTGGGCTGAAGAACTTCGCCATTACCCGCAACTTCAGGAAGTTCCAATTGTTGCCCTTAGTCCAAAAGTTAAGTTTAGCCTACCTTGGGTAGACCGGACTTTAGGAGTGGAAGATTATATTTTAGCTCCTTTAGGGGGGGAGCGCTTAGCTAATCATTTGCGGCGAGTTTGTGAGTCTCAGTCGCCCATTTCTGGAAGTGAGTTATACTGGTTTCCGTGCTAATTTGACATGATCAAAACCCTCAAGTTTCTGCCTTGGCTCTATTGTTTGTTAATAGGATTGAGTTTAACTATTGTTATGGGTTTGCCCGCCCTACCTTTGACGATCGCAGGAGTCGATTCTATCGGAGAAGCAACATTTTCGACTGGCTTAAAGTTTCAGAACACGGAATTAGGGGGACTTTCAGGCATTACTTATGATGCTAGTAAACAAGTTTATTATGCTATTTCTGATGACCGCAGTCAAAAGGCTGCTGCTCGATTTTACACTCTGAAAATTGATTTGAGTTCTGGTAAGCTGAAACCGGAGAGAGTGAAATTTGTAGGCGTGACTACACTGTTAGATGAAAATGGCAAACCTTTTGCTCCTTTGAGTCTTGATTCCGAGGGAATTGCTTTTAGTAGAGATAGTGTCTTTGTCTCTTCCGAGGGAGATACTGAGCGCAAAATTTCTCCTTTTATTAAGGCCTTTTCACTGACAGGTAAGCTATTAAAAACGCTACCAATCCCTGATAAATTTTTGCCCAATGCTAAGGGCGATGTCGGTGTCCGTAATAACTTGGCTTTGGAAAGTTTGGCGGTAACTCCCGATCGAAAATATCTGTTTACAGCTACAGAAAATGCTTTGGTTCAAGATGGCGATGTCCCTACGAGTCAAACAGGTACGCCTTGCCGGATTTTGCGCTATAATTTGGTTAGTAATCAGCCAGAAAAAGAGTTTGTATATATTACAGAACCCTTGGTTGGTGAGCCTAATCCGCCGGGAAGTTTTATTACTAATGGTTTAGTGGATTTAGTCGCGATCGCAGACGATCGCCTGCTGAGTTTAGAGCGAGCCTTTTCCCAAGCAAACGGCGTTACAATTAGGATATTTGACGTTTCTTTGGAAAAAGCGGACAATATTCAGGCGATCGACAGCCTCAAAAATCGCCTCTCCCAAGTCTCCCCTGCTCAGAAGAGGCTGCTGCTGGACTTAAAAGAACTCAATCTGAGGCTGGATAATCTGGAGGGTTTGACCTTGGGGCCCTTGCTGGCGGATGGGAGGCGATCGCTCCTCTTGGTGAGCGACAATAACTTCAACCCCCTGCAATTTACCCAGATTTTGGGGTTCGGAATAAATTTTCAGCAAACCCCTTGACAAGTTGTGGCTAGATAGGCATAATAGAAATTGTGCCTTAAAACTTTAAAACTTGGGACAGTAGTTCAATTGGTTAGAGCACCGCCCTGTCACGGCGGAAGTTGCGGGTTCGAGCCCCGTCTGTCCCGTTCAAACCAGCAGAGAGTATACCACCCCTCAATTAAGGGAGAATCTACAAAATTTGTAGAATTCTCCCATTAGTCTCCCAATGCGTAATATTTCACCTTGAAAAGATAAAGGTTGCGATCGCGCACTCATCCTCAAAACCACCGTTAGGAAGTCAATACCTACGGGCTGTTTTTATTGGTAAGACAGTTTAGCGGTAACAAATTAAAGCGATCGCATCAAATTTGAGCAACCCCTATTGAGAATGCAGCCGGTCAGCCCCCCAGCAAATACCCAAAACCCTGTCTGCGGCAGTACGGCTAACAAAGCAAGATTAGAGGGCCACATTTGCCACAGACAGAAAGAAATTGCTGTGAATATAGTTACCCAGATGATTTGTCTGGTAGTTATTTTTCCTGCCAGCACCCCCTCTTTCATTCCTTTCATGAAGAAGTACACCAGTTCCATTAGCAACACAAAATTCAGGAAGCTGACGATATTGGCGGTGTTTATTCCTTGAAGAAAAGCCATAGAATTCATAATTTTTATTAGATTTCGACAATTCTAGCAAGTTAAGCCGGAGAAGAGTAGAAGGACAGCTTTTCTGAGCCTCAGCGGGGGTGGCTACTCCGACTACGACGAAGATCCAGAGTGTTACTATTCCAAGTTTTGAGCGAGTCCAAATAGTTTTCAGCCCTCTGAGGCTCTTATGTCTGGGAGGCTGAATTTTAATGTGACACTAAACACTGATTGGACAACTCAAAACCTGAGACAATCTTGATACCCCTACCAAACATCTCAGGTTTATGGATACTTCCAACTGGCCAAAAGGCTTACCATATCCTACCTCATGGTTGCGTGGGGTCGCATTAAACGTCACCTTCTTCGGCATTATCCACCTGTTTTGGCGAAACATCGGAACCGCAAGCGACATAGAAAAATTAGCTACAGTTGCCTGGTTTTGTCAAATTCCGCTCATGGCTGGCTATCACTATGTAGCGGTGCGACTAGCCGAACAATTAGAGCGATCGCGCGCTGATTCCCCAAATACCTCCCCTACTGGATCTTGGCAACACTGGAAAGAAGGGCTAGCCGGATTTTTGGTGCTATTCCTAGCGGTAATAGTGACTAGCCCCGTTGCAGATGCGATCGCACCAATTTACTATTCAAGAAGTTACTACCGCTACTCTGTATATATAGAAGACAAAGCACTCCTCATCTATGGCATCTTAAGCACGATCGCTTCTGCCTATCTCTACTACTGGAAAATACCCAGCCGATTCAACTCTCTTATAGTATTCTGCTGGCCATTAATTAATACCTACCTCAAAACGCAACAGCTTCTTTACATCCCCCTAATTAGCTGCTTTCCTGTTGCAGCAATCAGCATAGTAGTCGCAGTATTAGCTAGCAAATTAAATTTATCAGAGGTATTCTTAGGTTTAGGAGTTTTCCTAGTAGTAATTATGTGGTTTTTTGCTACAGTCACAGCTTTTGCTGCCATCCACTACTACGGAGCACACTGGGCAAACTGGATAGCAAGCTGGTGGCCTGAAAGCTTTCCAGGATACAACAACCTTCAGCAAAAGAAAACCCAAAAACACAATGCCTCAGTTAGCAAAAGTTTTATTCATCACGAAACCAGTTGGAAATTAGCAGCCCACGATTTTACTGTAATAATTTATACCAATGTGCTATCAGGCATTGCCAGCATACCAATTTACATCGCGATCCTTAACGAGCTGTCGAGTGAAGCATCGCAGGGAAAACCGACTGAAACCTCAGAAGCTTTAAGTGGAACTTTGTACTTGGTTTGGACAACAATCGCCATGATTTTGTGGCATTTTTGGGGGCGCAAACAGGCAGCTAAAATTATGGCGGCAACCAAAGCTAAGGCTACAAAAGGCAAAGCTAAAACTACTAAAAAAGCTAAAAAAACCAAAGCTCAAACACCCGCTGACCCGATCGAAGTTGAACTTAACCAAATAAAGGGAGAACTGGGCGCGACTGTAATGCGACCAGTCAGAAAAACCGCAACCTCCCAGCAAGTTTTATGGGAAGTTTTTCGCAGTGGCCCCGTTGGCCCTTATACTAAAGAGCAGTTGCGATCGCAACAGAAAATCACGGCTAAAACCAACGTGCGCCGAGTCGGAGAAAATGATTGGACAAGAGCCGGCGAAATTCCAGAGCTAGCAGATTTTCTCTCATCCAAATCCTAACGCTTAATGAGTGTCATCAAGGCGCGATCGCTTGGGGACTGATACAGTTTTGGAAATTCTGGGGCGGATCTAAAACAGTAAAATGCTTAATCTGCCTAGACTATATCGAAACATAGGGTAAGCGATCGCACTCTTGAGGAGCAAACCACACTTATCGCTATTCCCCTCAAAACCGGGCTCAATCTATTACCCAATCCCTAGAGTTTTCCACAGAAGGCTTACTAGAGTTGGAGCATAAAAGTATTTTGCAACGAGTTGTGCAAAATTTTGCCACGATGCCTGGTGTGGTGGAAATTGCGATTGTCGATCCATCTGGAATAGGGATCGCTCGCAGTCCTCAGAATGGGACTAATCAGCCATATACTTTTATCTACCCACAACTTGCCCAAGCGATCGATCGGGCAGCAACTACAGGCGTTGAAGTCAGCCAGGATATCATTGTGGACAACAAGCCTGCGATCGCGCAAATTCTACCTTTTAGCAGTACCTTGTTTGGCGCATCCCAGCGACGGGGAGTAGCGATCGCGCTACTTCTTCAGAAGAATGTATTGCAACCATTACAGGACTTGAACGAAGCAGTTGCACCAAACCAAAGAAACCGGGTTTCGACTTTCGCTCAACCAGCAGTTTTTTTACGAAAATACTTCGTTCTTACCCACAGATTCTCTCAAAAACCCGGTTTCTGGGACTCCCTGCGTAAGTCATATTAGCATTACCCGATGGAGATTGTACCATAAATTTTGTTAACAGTTAACAGTTAACCGTTAACCATTAACAAAATTATTTAATCGCTATTTCAGGAACCTTTACTGAAGGAACAGAAGCTAAAAACTCAGCCACCTGCGCCTCAATTTGATCGCGCACAATCTGACGATACTCCAAGAAATGCTCAATCTGAGCGCATACCGCTAAATAGCTACTTACACCACCAGGATTATGATAAAACATACTCAACAAATTGCGCCAAAATTGCCAGCGAGTGCTGCGTACAACACCCTGTCGCCAGCAAATTGTTAGTAAAGCTCGAATAGTCACCCAATTAACTTTCTTACCCGCACCTTTACCTTTTTTAGGATAAGTTGCCTCCCCCAAAATGCGATAATGACGATAAGTCCGATCTAAAAATCTAGATGGTTCATACAATTCCCAAAAAGCCTCAATATACTCATGGGCAATATCTTCAAGGGGTCGCGTCGGCACAAAATTCATTAAAGTAGTCTGATTAATATTAGCCCCTTCCTTCCGTAGCCGTCCTTCCTTCACTAACCGATGCCAGAGTGCTGTATCAGGCAAGGCTTGCAGCATACTAAACAACGCCGTTGGAATTGATGTTTGCTCCACAAACTTGACAATTCGCGCACCTGCACCCGCCTTTTCACCATCAAATCCGATGATAAATCCTGCCATTACTCTCAACCCTGTCCGAGTAATTTTATTCACCGCTTCACTCAGGGAATCTCGTGTATTTTGGTACTTCTGAGTCAGAGTCAAACTCTCTTCATCGGGAGTTTCAATTCCTAAAAATACTGCCCCAAAATTACAGGCTACCATCGCATCCATCAGTTCTTGATCGTTAGCCAAATCCACCGAAGCTTCCGTCGCAAAGGAAAATGGATATTGATGTGCTACCATCCAAGGTTGCAGCTCTTTCAGAAATAACTTAACATTGCGTTTATTGCCGATGAAATTGTCATCCACCATGAAAATACTACGCCGCCAACCTAACTCATAAAGGCGATTCAATTCTGCTAAAATTTGCTCAGGCGTTTTAGTCCGAGGTTTACGACCATAGAGTACAATAATGTCACAAAACTCGCACTGGAAAGGACAACCCCGTGAGAATTGAACCGACATCTCCGCGTAGGCATCAAATTCTAGTAACTCGAACCGGGGAATAGGAGTAGTAGTAACATCTGGTCTTTCACCACCAGCACGGAAAATACCAGAAGTAACTCCCTGAGCGATCGCATTCACAAATAATGGTAAAGTGATTTCGCCTTCATCTAAAATTAAATAATCTGCACCCGCGCCTGTGGCTTCATCAGGTAAAGCTGTCGGATAAGGGCCACCCACAGCAACCCGCTTATTCCTGCGTTTTGCTTCCTGAATCTGATTGAGTAAATCCTCTTTTTGGACAATCATCGCCGAGAGAATTACCAAATCAGTCCACTCCCATTCTGCCTCTGTCACCTCGCGCACGTTACGATCGACTAACTTAAATTGCCATTCCTGTGGTAAAATTGCCGCCACTGTTACTAAACCGAGGGGTGGTAACATTGCCTTTCGATTTAGCAAAGCTAGGGTTTTCTCAAATGACCAGAAACTTTTAGGGAAGAGGGGATACAGAAGTAAAACATTCATTCAAGATTACCTAAGAAGGAAGAAGGAAGAAGGAAGAAGGAAGAAGGCATTGATATTTAGTAGGACTTACAAATGCTTTATGTAACGCCGCCATCTTGACGGTAAATAAACCGCCAAGATAGGGGCGTTACGATAGTTTTACCTAAGTCCTGAATTAACAGTTAACAGTTAACAGTTAACTAAAAAGTGTAATTACTGGAATTAAAATTACTAGCAGTGATATTTTTCAACTTCACCAGTACCGTAAAATCATTCGCAGTATTAGCACCATCCGAGTCAATTTGCAATTCTGCATCAGAACCAACTTGAACCAACCGCAGAAACTTATCATCAATAGGATTAGAACCCGTATAGCTGAGTTTATTAAATACCGACTGTAAATTCAACACATCCCCACCATCGCCAGCCGCAAAATCGAGGATTGTATCGCCATTATCACTTAAATCGGAGAAAATAAAAACATCCCTGCCTTCTCCGCCCTGCAACTGATCGTTACCAGCACCCCCAATCAAAGTATCATTACCAGAATCCCCATTAAGCGTATCCGCTCCAAGCCCCCCATAAATCGTATCATCACCTTCACGGCCGCAGAGTTCATCATCGCCGGCCTCACCACTGAGGTAATCATCCCCCAAATCACCGCAGACAAAATCGTTACCCTCCCCGGCAAAAACAAAATCATTATCCTTCCCTGCGAACACGCTATCCTCACCTTCCCAGCCAGAAATCGTATCACCTCCTTGATTACCGTACAAACTATCATTACCATCGTTGCCGTAAATCAAGTCATCCCCTTCATTACCATAAACACTGTCATTACCACTGTTGCCGTAAAGGGTATCATTCTCCGTCCCTCCAAACAGAGTATCGCCGTCTACTCCGCCATCCAGAATATCAGCGCCTTCCCCGCCCCAAACTAAATCCCTGTCGCCACCCGCAAGCAGAGTATCTCTGTCTTTACCACCAAACAGACTATCATTGCCACTGGTGGCATCCAAAATATCATCGCCTTGATAGCCTAATAGCGAATCGTCACCGCCTGCACCGATCAAAATGTCATTTCCGTCATTTCCAGCTAGAGTATCGCCAATGCTCGTGCCAAAGGTAGCATTATCTGTCGGGTAGTTAAAAATGAAACTGGAACCGCCGTCAAAGGTGAGAGGTGTGAGGATCGGATTGTCTGGGCGGGTGTTATTACTAACATTGGGAGTGTTATTTATAGGTATAGGTGTAGGTGAGGCACTAGGAATTGGTGCTGGACTTTCAGAGGGTAAAACTGGAATTGCTGCTGTAATATCGTCAATTACCGTCACCTTAGTTCTGCCATCCGTGTAACCTGTTGCCGCAGCGGTTAAATCTACTGTTTTCCAAGTAGTATCAGTAATCTGATCGTTGACAGCATTAAGGTTAAAATCTACGGCAGATTGACCAGTACCGATAGTCAATTGTGTTGTACCCAATCCGTTAAAATTAGCTTCTAAGGGGTCGCTGACAGTAAGAGTTACATTAACGGAATTGTCTGTTTCTCCTGTTCGAGTAACTCTTCCCCTCAATGTACCTGGGGGTACGATATCTGGAAAGGCCGAGGGAGAAATAGTTAAAGTGATGTTAGTACCAAAACTGAAGCGACTTAAAACGGGTTCTCTTAATAGGAAATTATCAATTTCTGGCTCGGTAAACTCGGCGTTAGCGTGAACGATATCGATTTCTGGAGCAGTTTTATCCCGCAGATTTTGGCTGATTAAAATTTGGTCGAGAGGTTGAGAGTTGCCATCAATAATTGCGGTGTAACGAGCGGCAGGCAAGTTGATATTTTGAACTAAATTGGTAAGAACCGCAGTTCCTTCTCCTTCTGGTTGACCTTTTAAAACATTTAAAGCTTCGGAGGTTGGGAAGTCGTTAAAACTGCCTAAAACAATGATATTAGCATTGGCATCTTTGGCAAGGATGCTATCTACAAAATTATTGACAGTTGCGGCTTGCTCAATTCGTTTGGCTCCTGAAAGCCTTGCTGGTGGCTGATTAGGGCTAAATAATGGCTCGTCTTCTGCTTGGGAAATAAAATCATTATTAACTAAGAAAATTTTCTGGCTGTTGAACTCAAATAGTCCGGCAAGAGATTTAGACTGATTGTTAAAAGCGCTGTTTGTGGGGTCAATGCGGCCGGGATTGAGGGAAACAGTGGTGCCGCTATTAACTTCAATAGCATTGTCGGCACTGCCTGCGGTACCTGCGACAAAGGTAACGCGGTTGGGATTGAAGAGGAAAGCGGAACGGTTGTTGAGAGGGCCGCCGTCTTGGTTGTTATTGGGGTTAATTTGCTGATATTCGTAAGTACCACCTCCTGCTGCTGCGATCGCATCAATCAAAGCCTGATAAGTCTCTTTAGCATCTACTATGCCATCATCTTGTTGGCCGCTATTGTCGGATACATCCTGAAGGGCAATAATATCAGGTGCTTGGAGGTTATTAGCGATGATAGTGGCGAGGCGGCTAACTAGCTTCTCGGAACTGGGGTCAAGATTGCTGGCGTTGAATGTAGCTACCGTTAACTGGCTATCGCTGCCTTTGAGGGCCGTTGTTTCGCGTGTAATGGGACTGGGTTGTAGGGGTTTTTCTGGAGGATTTAAGTCGGAAGTATTTAGCAGTTCGTAGTTGCGATCGCGATAGTCGATTATCCCTGTTATACTTCCCAATTGCGCCGCTACATTAACATCAGGATTGCTTAAAGAGGTATTAGTACCCTTAAATAGCGTATTGTCTACCTCAATCCGTTCTGGATTATAGTCAACATTAGTGCCAGAACTAACAATAGAAATACCCCCGCGCGGACTACGGCCAGTAGCGTTGGCCCCGTTATCCCCCAATATCCAAATTTCGCCCTCGCTGTTGCTGGGACTAACTGCTACGGCATTATTGACCTGTACCAGCATCCCTTCCAGGCTTTCGTAGAAGTCCATCCCTTCGCTGTTAGGGTTGAACAATTCGGTACTGGTTTCGATGTTACCAACAGCGCTTTTAATGGTTGTCGTTGGCGGAATCCGGCCGCCATTGCCGATGATTGTAGGGGCAGGTAAGGGGTTGCCTGTTGATACTGTGGTATAAGACGGACTGACAATCTGGGTGACAGTGAGATTTTGGGGGTCGTTATTGGGTCGGATTTCCTTGACAGTACCCGTAACGATCGCTGAATCGCCTGGTTTTAGGCTAGGAGTGGAACCCGTGAAGATAAAAATACCGTCGGATGTGGCGGTGTCTCCGTCCCCAGAGGCATCTTGCAGATAAAATCCGCCATTTTCCTCACCCGTTACTGTAGCTGTATTTGGCGCTACAGCCGTAACAATCCCCGGAACTGTTGATAAAAGCTGGTTTTCCAAGGGGGAACGATGGGCTTTCCCTTGAATGTCGTAAATCCGTTGGGGTTCCCGTGCTAACGTGGTGTGGGTTCCCAGGTTACTGACGTTGGTGGCCGAGTATGCGTCCCATTGCAGGCTAGGGTCAAAGGTTTGTTGGGGGTTGGTAGAACCTGCGATAACGCTGGCTTTACGCCGCAAATTGCTATCCTGAGTGCTAATGTTCCCGCTAGTCCAAGCTGTACCGGGATCGAAACCGACTTGACCGATCGCATCAATTACATTACTAGCTTTTCGCAGTACGATCGCGTCGTTGCCATTAAAGGATAGTTGAGTATTGGTTTGATTGCCTTTGTCTAAAATGATGGTATCAGCACCCAAGTCTGTCACAACAAAGGTTTTACCTGCTGCGATCGTGCCACTGAGGTTGATTGTTGTTGTAGGAGAAGTGCTACCATCTGCATAGATTTCTATAGCGTAGCCAGCCGATGATAGGTCAACTGTAGACTCAGTGCTGTTGTATATTTCTAGCGCTTGGTTGCTGTTGCTACCTTCGATATACTCTGAAAAAAATAAATCTGCCATTGATGCCCCTTTAGTATCTTTGTATTTGTGTTTATTGAGATGGGAAAAGGGCTGATTCCTGTTTGGAATCTCGATCTCCAATTGATGAATTGGTAAAGCCGCCCTGATTAAGTAAGAAGATGTAAAACTTTAGGTTATGGTTCTAAAGAATAAGAAAAGTCTCAATTTGTCAAGTAAATACAAAGTTTGTAGACTTTTCTGTACTACAGATTACCCAAAGATTGACCTTTTGTTAACAGAGGAAAAATAATTTGTACCTTAATTAAAATCTCTACTCTCAGAAATTAAATAAATACTCAATATTGCACTTGACAAATTTCAGTAGAGCTGATAATGGGAAATAAGATTGGTAGGCCGCAGACAACAGTGATTCTGGCAATGAGTGCTGATGGTAAAATTGCCGATAAGATGCGATCGCCTGCAAGGTTCGGTTCCCCCCAAGACAAAGCTCATTTAGAAAAACAAATCGCGATCGCAGATGGGGTATTATTTGGCAGCAACACTCTCCGCGCCTACGGGACAACCATGAGAGTATCTGTGCCAGAGTTGTTGAAAATGAGGGCAGAACAAGGAAAAGAGTTACAACCGATACAGATAGTTTGTTCGCGATCGCGCCATTTTGACCCTAATTTGCAATTTTTTCAGCAACCCGTACCCCGCTGGCTATTAACAGCGGCAATAAATGATGAGAATCAAGAATTAATGCCCAACTTCGATCGAATTTTAGTTGCATCAATGCCTAATGGAAATATTGACTGGGTTGCAGCTTTTCAACAGTTAGCTAATCTCGGTTTGCAGCGTTTGGCAATCTTGGGAGGTGGGAACTTAGTAGCTTCTTTACTTACTGATAATTTAATTGATGAATTTTGGTTGACGATTTGCCCGCTAATTTTAGGTGGTGCGGATGCGCCGACACCAGTTGAAGGAGAGGGGTTTTTAGCAAATTTAGCACCAAAACTGCAACTTTTAGAAGTTCAGCAGGTTGACCAAGAAGTATTTCTACATTATC
>NZ_CACA01000057.1:0-1383 GCF_000180455.1 Kamptonema sp. PCC 6506 | reverse complement strand
AATTTATCCCTTCTTTTCCTTCTTTCCCTAGCCCCTAGCCCCTAGCCCCTAGTCCCTAACTTATCCCTGCGGTTAATTCTCCCAAAAAAAGAGGCGCGATCGCGCCCCCTACAATCTCTCATTTCTTACCTTCAAACGGTAACAGCAACTTTAGCTTCCTTCGCAGTCAACCTTTCATAAGTTGCTCGCATCTTCAAACCTACCAACACCTGAAATAACCCAGTTCCATTATTAGAACCTGGATATTCGCGGTGTTGAAGCAACAAGTGAGTCAACTCGCCTTCATACTTTGTAGAAGTCTTGCTCAAATGCTTTTCGATGTAAATCACTTCTTCCAAATTCTCAAACTGACCATCTACTTCCAAAATTGAGACTTCGTGACCGTAATAGGCATCAGGCCCATAGTACATCTTAATCCCAGGATAAGAACAAGTCAGCTTGCGACCGCAAGGAGTCCAGTGAATAGTTGAGCCCTCATCAAACAAATAGGCAGATTCAAAATTCGGAATGCCTTCGCGCTGGATCATCTGCACCCGCAGAATCTTGCGCTCCTTATCATCTTTAATAAGATTAGTTGGCAAGACCTGAACTACCACATCTGCATATTGCTTTTGTGGGTCAATATAGGCCTGAAAATCTGGCTTACGAGCATTAATCGCAAACAGCACATCTTCATAAGTGTGACCGCGTTCCGACATATCCCGCTGAATTTTCCAGGCAATTTTCACCTCATCACTGATGTCGAGGTAGACGCTGAAATCAAGGAGCGATCGCACCCGCTCATCGTACAGAGGGTGAAGCCCCTCAATCACGATCACATGATTCGGCTCAACGATCTCAGGGGGATCGATAGCGCCGGTTTCGTGGTTGTAAATCGGCTTATTAATCGCCTGACCATTTTTGAGCGCCTTCATTTGCTCAGCCATCAGGTCAAAATTGTTTGCTCTGGGGTCAAGAGCAGTAATCCCCGTTTCCTTGCGCTGCTTGCGATCTAGGCTGTGATAGTCATCCAGACAGATCACCGTCACGAAGTCTTCCCCGAACAAATCCGTCAGTCGGCGCAAAAATGTAGATTTCCCGCATCCAGAATCTCCGGCGACACCAATTAAAACCACGCGATCCGGCTTAATGGTCATAATTTCCCTCTAACAAAAAGCACTGTTTACAACTCAAGTTCATATTCCACTTTGATTGGGGCCCGCAGTTGCAACCTTGGAGCTGGAGTGCAGCTTTGCGACCCCAAGGATCGAGCACAAACCAGCATACAGCAGTCTGTTGACCGCTGACTGGGGTATACCCAAACAATTTTTGAGCTAAGTATGAATACTAACTGTGTAGTTGATTTTACCAGAATGGGATCGCCCCTACAACCTTAATATCAAT
>NZ_CACA01000058.1:0-4414 GCF_000180455.1 Kamptonema sp. PCC 6506 | reverse complement strand
CCTAATTGGTATCGCCTGTCTTTGGTCAATTTTAGAGGAGGCTCATATTACGATTTTGGCTATTCATCCTGACTATCAAGGTCAGGGTTTTGGGCAAGCTTTGCTTTATGCTTTGCTAAAGTCAGCTCATCAGCGAAAACTGGAGTGGGCTACTTTGGAAGTGCGATCGTCTAATTTGGCGGCGATATCTCTTTATCAGAAGTTCGGTTTTCAGGAGGCGGGACGTAGACGCGGCTATTATCAAGATAGTGGGGAAGATGCTTTGATCCTATGGCTAGGTGGTCTTCAAAAGCCAGAATTTGAGCAGGATTTAGCTAAATGGGAGGGGGAAATTCGCGATCGCCTCACCTATCTTTTGCAAGAAGTTTAATTCTTGAATTTAGATGGAATATTGCCAAGTTGATAAAAATCCGTCAATTTCTTACCTTCACTATCAGTAAGAGCAGTAAAATATTCACGAACGCTGACATCTTTAATAGATTCCATAGCAGGAAAACTCAGATACTCAACATCAAATACCTTCTCCGTATCGGTAAATGTTACCTTTCCCCTACCAATAGTATGATGGCCCCACTCACTTTTGGGATATTTGCGACCAATTTCAATTTGCCATTCCCCATTGTTGTAAATGGTCAAAGTTTCACTAGAAATAGGAATCCATTCGCCATTGTCTAGGTAGCCTGTAGAGATTTTTTGAGGTGAGAAGACTTGAGGTTGAGGCATGGCTCCATAAACAATATGAGCAATACGTTGGGTACGATAATCAAAGCCAAAGCTTCTAGCGTATTGTGATTTCCAAACCCACCAGGGAATAACTTTAGAATTTTTTAGTGTAGAATCTATTTGTTCGCGATGTGCTTCATAACAGCAGAGAATTTGCTCATATTCCCCTCGACTAAACTCAGATGGATTTACATAGATTGTCCAGTTGATCCAGTTTTTTCTGGATACATCGTCATAAAAAGTTTTAATTTCTAGTTTGGCGCGATCGCTTGGGTTAATCGGCAAACCCATATCTAATAGTTTAGGAGAAATTCTACCTGCTAAAGATCGAGAAACTACTTTGTTATTAAAACAGAGAATAGGGAAGCGAACCAAATCGCCGGAAAAAATATTTTTTTGAAATGAGTGCTCTTCCATTATGGTAAGACGATTAGGATTTTGCGGATCTTCGCTTGGACAAATCACTTCAAGAGTCAAAATATCTGGACGTTTTTTCTTGTAGTATTTAGACAAATTATATACACTTATAGGAGATAAATAGGTATATATTACCCAACCCCATAACGCAATAACAACACCGATACCCCACAGTATCCTCCCATAGCCGACAATTCTTTTGTACAATTTTTCACCAATTTCTTTTAATATTTCCATGATTTTTTACAGCTTGTTAGTATAATTAATTTGACTACTTAATAAATATTTTATCGCCAACTTAAGCTATGGGGCAAATCTATTGTTCGGATCTTGAGGGGGCTGGCGATCGCGATCCCCACCATGTGCCAGTTGCGTAAGCCCTTAAATTATTCGCCCGAAGACTTCGGCCCTACTTGCTCTTCAACCCGATGACACTAGATAGGGTTGTGCTACAATCCATCAATACGTAGTAGTAGGCTGGGCACAGATCGAGAAGATTAATCTTCTTGCAGTCTAGGGGAGGTTGTAGGTCAGCCACCATCTGGGCCTTCCCAGTTGAAAGCCACCCTGTAACGGTAGCCTAGAAGCTCAACCGTAGCCTCAACGGCAGAGCGGTTGAAAGTGTCACGCCCCATAACTCAGCGTCGAGTTCACTCTCGAATGTGCGTTTTATCGCGCAGGCTGGCGTGACCTCAAAATGGGCATATAGCAGGTGATGGGAGATAGCAATGTTTGAACGCTTCACAGAAAAAGCCATAAAAGTGATCATGCTCGCCCAGGAGGAAGCTCGCCGCCTGGGGCATAATTTTGTGGGTACTGAACAGATTCTCTTGGGCCTAATTGGCGAAGGCACAGGGGTTGCGGCGAAGGTGCTCAAATCGATGGGTGTCAACCTCAAAGATGCTCGGATCGAAGTTGAAAAGATTATTGGTCGGGGTTCTGGCTTCGTAGCGGTGGAAATTCCTTTCACCCCTCGTGCGAAGCGAGTTCTAGAATTATCCCTAGAAGAAGCTCGTCAACTCGGACACAACTATATCGGCACCGAACACTTGCTTTTAGGTCTAATCCGGGAAGGCGAAGGAGTAGCTGCTAGAGTGCTGGAAAATCTGGGGGTAGACCTCTCGAAAGTCCGCACCCAAGTGATCCGAATGCTGGGCGAAACCGCTGAGGTGACAGCCGGTAGTTCAACGGGTCGCACGAAGACACCAACTCTGGACGAATTTGGAGCTAACCTTACCCAGATGGCCGTTGATGGCAAACTCGACCCAGTGGTGGGACGACAGAAAGAAATCGAACGGGTAATCCAAATTTTAGGACGGCGGACTAAAAATAACCCCGTGTTGATTGGGGAACCAGGGGTAGGTAAAACTGCGATCGCAGAAGGTTTAGCCCAACGCATCGCCAATAATGATATCCCAGATATCCTCGAAGACAAGCGCGTAGTCACTCTGGACATTGGCTTACTGGTAGCAGGTACTAAGTACCGAGGCGAATTTGAAGAACGCCTCAAAAAAATCATGGACGAAATTCGCTCAGCGGGTAACGTCATCCTAGTCATAGACGAAGTACACACCCTGATTGGTGCCGGTGCTGCCGAAGGTGCGATCGATGCTGCTAATATTCTGAAACCAGCCTTAGCTAGAGGAGAATTGCAGTGCATCGGAGCTACAACCCTCGATGAATACCGCAAACATATCGAGCGCGATGCTGCCTTAGAGCGACGTTTTCAGCCAGTAATGGTAGGCGAACCGACAGTTGAAGAAACAATAGAAATATTGTTCGGCTTGCGGGAACGTTACGAACAGCACCACAAACTCAAAATCTTGGATTCTGCCTTAGAAGCAGCAGCCAAACTTTCAGATCGATATATTAGCGATCGCTACTTACCTGATAAAGCGATCGATCTAGTAGACGAAGCAGGTTCCCGCGTCCGTTTGCTAAGTTCTCAACTGCCCCCCGCCGCCAAAGAACTAGACAAAGAATTGCGTCAAGTTCTCAAGGAAAAAGACGAAGCAGTACGCTCTCAAGATTTTGACAAAGCTGGGGAACTGCGCGATCGCGAAATGGAAATCAAAGCCGAAATTCGCGCCATCTCCCAGACCAAAAAAACCGAAGGCAAGAGCGATACAGACGTTTCCCCTAACGTCACCGAAGAAGACATTGCCCAAATCGTGGCAAGTTGGACAGGCGTACCCGTCAATAAACTCACCGAATCCGAATCCGAAAAACTGCTGCACATGGAAGACACCCTCCATCAGCGGCTCATCGGTCAAGAAGAAGCAGTCAAAGCCGTCTCTCGCGCCATTCGTCGCGCGCGGGTAGGCTTGAAAAACCCCAACCGCCCGATCGCCAGTTTCATCTTCTCCGGCCCCACCGGCGTTGGTAAAACCGAACTTACCAAAGCTCTCGCCTCCTACTTCTTCGGTTCCGAAGAAGCCATGATTCGACTCGATATGTCCGAATACATGGAACGTCATACTGTTTCCAAATTAATCGGTTCGCCTCCCGGATACGTCGGCTACAACGAAGGCGGTCAATTAACAGAAGCAGTCCGTCGCCGTCCATACACAGTGGTGCTGTTCGATGAAATCGAAAAAGCCCACCCCGATGTCTTCAATATGCTCCTGCAAATATTAGAAGATGGGCGGTTAACAGATGCCAAAGGTCGCACCGTAGACTTCAAGAATACGCTGCTGATTATGACCTCAAACATCGGTTCGACGGTAATTGAGAAAGGCGGTACAGGCATTGGTTTCGAGTTTGCAGATAACCAAGCAGATGCCCAGTACAACCGCATTCGCTCCTTAGTGAACGAAGAACTCAAGCGCTACTTCCGCCCAGAATTCCTCAATCGTCTCGATGAGATTATCGTCTTCCGTCAATTGATCATGGACGAAATCAAAGAAATCGCGGTGATTATGCTCAACGAGGTATTTGGTCGCTTGACAGAAAAGGGTATTACCCTCGATGTGACTGAGGCTTTTAAAGAGCGCCTTGTCAAAGAAGGTTATAACCAAAGTTACGGTGCAAGACCTCTACGCCGCGCAATTATGCGTTTGTTAGAGGACGTACTAGCTGAGGAAATCCTTTCTGGTCGAATTAAAGACGGTGATAGTGCCGTTGTTGATGTTGACGATGATGGTCAGGTGAAAGTCCTCCAAGGTAAAAAACGGGAACTTTTACCTCAAGTTGCTGAATAGTAAATCTGCTGTTTCTTCTTGCTTGAAATTGGGGGAAGAACTCAGATAAAAAAACGGGAGATATATATACTTTA
>NZ_CACA01000059.1:0-13862 GCF_000180455.1 Kamptonema sp. PCC 6506 | reverse complement strand
GCTGTCATAAAATCCATTTTTCGTACCGAAGAACAGACAACCCAGGGTAAAAACAACGGTCAAGGCTGCTAGAACTAACTTGATATCCATAACTGAGCTTCCTCTGTTTGATGATGGAGACTGTTATCCTTGTCTTTCAACAAGATCCAACGAGCGTGGCTTTCCCTCAGCCAGAGGGCAAGTTTTCACGCTCCTACTGGCTACTGAATTCTAACCGTCCTTGAGTGAAACTTGGAAGATGAGCAAACAAAAAAAAATAGCGATCGCCCCTAAAGTGGTAGATGCTATCCTGCCCCTAGAAGGGAAGAATGCTCGCGACGCGATCGACTCTCAAAACGCTGAGATTGTAGACTCTTCTTGGCTGGCGCGTTCATCTCCTAATGTTGCGCCTGATTTAGTGGGTTGTACTCTTGTACGGCGTTTTCCTAATGGTGAAATAGTTCGAGGTGCGATCGTGGAAACAGAAGCTTACGCACCTGGAGATCCAGCTTGTCATGCTTACCTGCGTCGTACTCCTCGCAACGAGGCGATGTTTAGGCCAGCGGGCACAATATATATATACTTGATTTATGGTATGTACCACTGTCTCAATATTGTGACAGATCTGGAAGGGGTTGGTAGTGCTGTGTTGATTCGAGCTTTACAATTAGAGTCAGTTCCAGAGGCGGATGGACAATTGAAGGGTGATACCTCAGCTTTACGACTTCCTGATGCCGGAGCTCCGCGACTGCGCGATGCCGGAGACCGGCGACTTCGCGATCGCATTGCTGCTGGCCCTGGGAAACTTTGCCGCGTACTTGAGATTAATTCTAGTTTAAATGGTCTGGCTTTGCGTCCGGGAGAACCCCTGTGGTTAGAGCATCGGAGTCCAGAATTTCAAGAAGCTGTAGATGGAGGTGCGATCGCAATTGTGCAAACCACGCGGATCGGTATTTCTAAAGGTGCTGATTTGCCTTGGCGGTGGTATATAGCAAATTGTGCAGCAGTGTCTAAGCTTTAAGTAAGGGCAACCTGGGATTTGTAGTATGATTAATTGTTGATTACAGATTGAGAATTATCAACAGGACTTAAGCACTTCGAGTAAAGAAACTGGTTTTTTTACGAAAATACTTCGTTAGAGCCAGCAGATTTTGTAAAAAAATCGGTTTCTGAACCTATGAGCGTAAGTTCTAAGTAAAATAAACGTTTGTGTTATGCTCCCATTTATCCGCCAAGATTTAGCACAACTTACTGCCTATACCCCTCATCCTGGTGGCACTTCAGGAGAACCAGCGGAGTCGGAGATTTCCCTCGATCGCTTGGATACTAATGAATGTCCCTATGATTTGCCTGATGAGTTAAAACAAAAGCTAGCTTGGAATTTCCAGCAGCTAATTGAGGCTAATCGCTATCCTGATGGTGGTCATGCGGCACTCAAAGGTGCGATCGCAGAATACGTCAATGAATCAGTTGACCCCATTCAAAATTCCTTAATTACGATAGATAATATCTCCGTTGGTAATGGTTCTGACGAATTAATTCGCTCATTGCTGATTGCTACTTGTCTGCGGGGGGAAGGTTCGATTTTTGTGGCCGATCCGACCTTTTCAATGTATGCTATCCTTGCCCAAACTCTCGGTATTCCTGTTGTGAGTGTAGGGCGAAATGAAGCAAATTTTGAAATTGATTTAGCGGCGGCTCAAGCAATAATTAAACAAACCCAAAATCCTCCCGTGCGGGTAGTTTTTGTAGTTCATCCTAATTCCCCTACTGCCAATGCTTTAACGCCAAATGAGTTAGACTGGCTGCGAAGTTTACCAGACAATATTTTGGTAGTCATTGATGAAGCTTATTTTGAATTTAGCCAAACTACTCTTGCTGGTGAATTGCGGCAACATCCTAATTGGATAATTTTGCGAACATTTTCTAAGGCATTTCGGTTAGCTTCTATGAGGGTAGGATATGCGATCGCACATCCCGAAGTTATAGCCACCCTCGAAAAAATCCGTTTGCCTTACAATCTCCCCACTTTCTCTCAAATTGCTGCTCAATTTGCTTTGGCCGGGAGGCAGTTATTGCAGTCATCAATTCCCGAAACCTTAGCTGAGCGAAGCAAGTTAATTACAACTCTTGGTAAACACCCAAAATTACAAGTATGGCCAAGTGCAGCTAACTTTATTTACCTCCGGCTCAAAGGCGATGGCTCTAACTGTTTAGACGAACAGCATCACAATTTGATGCTGCAACTTAAAGCGCAAGGGACTTTAATTAGGCACACAGGTGGAGGTTTGCGAGTTACTGTCGGTACTCCCGCAGAAAATCAGCGGACTATGGAGCGACTCGCAGCAGTCCTTTAAAAGATACTATTCGCGATCGCATGGTTTTCCTCTCCAATCCATTAGCGATCGCCACGATCTATAGTCATACATTTTTCGACAAAAGTAAAAATACAGCATTTGTGGAATTACCCGACCTTAAAATTCTAGAGACAAGCTGTGGCAACTGCTTTAAATCCTTAGCAATTGGAGCTTTTAGCCATGTTAATGCTTTTACCCTGGTTTCAGCCACGATACCTTAAGGATTAGCCAGAGGGCTCTGCTCCTAAACGCTCAGCCGCTAGATCTCGAATCAGAGATAGCCGAGACTGGATATACTGATTTAACTGTTCCGCTTCACTACCGTTGATCGAGGAATTCATTTTGAACTGCTTGAGCAACCACTGTGCGAGAGTGTCATCATCTAGTGTCATTAAGACATTTGCCTGAGTGGTTTCAACTAATGACCAGAGCTGGCGTAACATTGTAGGAGTCATAGAACCTCCGAAAATCGTGAATCCTCATCCAGGGTACTGGGATGGGAAGAACTGGTGGTATTAAGCCATCATCTCCTACAAAGGTAGGGTTTTAGGCTTAATCTTTATTTTATATTTCTAAGATAGCTGAATATGGTAATAACAGAAGCTAGAACACACAAGTTGTCATAAGAGTTACAAATAGCTTAATATTTGGATAAATATCTTGACTAAAATCTCATTTTTCTTTACATAAGATTAAGCTATAAGTATCATAACGCACATTATTTCTGGCGATAACAAAATCTTGTATGACAGTACAAATATGCTCTAAGTGTTGGTATATAAGGATTATAGAGTGAAAAAATAGTTATTTCCGCTGTTTTGCCAATTCCTGTCAAGAGCGCTTATTGCTAATTAGTCAATGATTCTTGTCTCATAAAAAATTATCCAGCCTCGCGATCGCCCTAGCAACCTCTATTTTCAGCTCTAAGCAAGTTCAATGATTTAAGCTTTCTCTCCCTCAAACCGCCCCAATCGCTCAGCAGTCCTAAGAATTTGACAAGCCAAAATCGCTGCACCAAACCCATTATCAATATTAACTACCCCGATACCAGCAGCACAAGAATTAAGCATTGTTAACAAGGGAGCTAAACCGCCAAAATTAGCACCATAACCCACACTTGTTGGCACAGCAATCACCGGACAATTCGCTAAACCTGCAACCACACTAGGCAAAGCCCCCTCCATTCCAGCCACTGCAATCAACACATCCGCTTCATAAATAACGTGCCTTTGACTCAGTAAACGATGAATTCCAGCCACTCCCACATCCCAAAGACGGCGAACCTGAAACCCGCATAGTTCCGCCGTAACAGCCGCCTCCTCTGCTACAGGCAAATCGGCAGTTCCCGCAGTTAGGATAGCAATAATTCCGCTTTTTTTTGGGATTGCTAAATCAGGAACAATTGCACAAATTTTAGCACTTCGATAATAAGATAAATCGGGAATTTTCTGCTGCAATTCATCATACACCTCCGGTGAGATTCGAGTAGCCATTACCACTGAATTACGCGGCCGCATCACCTGTATAATCTCAACAATTTGCTCAGGTGTTTTTCCCTGTCCCCAGATTACTTCGGGAAAACCAGTTCTTAAACTACGATGGTGGTCAATTCGCGCGAAATCTCCTACTTGTTCAAAGTCAAAATGCTTTAATTTTTCCAAAGCTATGTCAGGAGTCATATCCCCAGCCGCAACAGCTTTTAGTAAATTTTGTAATGCTTCAGGTTCCATAAAATTTGTTATTTGTTAGTTGTTAGTTGTTAGTTGTTAGTTGTTGGTTGTTGGTTGTTAGTTGTTGGTTGTCATTGCGAGCGAAGCAATCGCCATACTGTGAAACTACTTCGGTTTAGCAATTACCAATTACCCATTACCAATTACCCATTACCCACTACCAAATTCATTCTGTTATTTTCAACTCATACAAATTCCAAAAAGCACCGCCAATAGCACTGTATTTAATCCCAGAAATGCGATCGCGGACAGCCTCAAAAGTTAGCGGATTCACCATATAAACAAAAGGCATTTGTTCAGTAGTGATGCGCTGAGTTTCCGCATAAATTTCCTTGCGCTTCGCCTCGTTAAGTTCCTGCGATGCTTGCACATACAGGTCATCAATTTTCTGCTCCCAGTCAGCAACAACCCAACCCTTAATAGCTGGTTCTCCCGGTTGCGGCGGTTGGTTAAAACTGTGTAAAGTTCCCTTCACTGACCAAACATTATAGCCACCGTGCGGTTCCACACCGCCACCCGTGAAGCCACCTAAATAAGTATCCCAATCCCGCGTCAGGCGCAGCTTTTCTACATAGGTATTGAAACTCAAAAATTGCGTGTCAATTTGCATCCCAAGTTTACCTAAGTCTTGTTTAATTTGTGATGCCATCTGTTCCCGCACCTTCTTACCAGCAGATGCTAGCACAGTAAATCGAACTTTGTTGCCCTTAGCATCCAATAACTGACCTTCTGAGTTATATTTAAAACCAGCATCAAGTAACAATTGTTTCGCTTTTTCTGGATTGTAATTATAAGTCTTTAATCCCTTTTCTGGAGAAAGGTAAAAAGGACTTTGTACAGGAATTGGAGAATGCAGGGGAGCACCCAAACCGCGATAAATATTGTTCGTCATCGCATCTCTATTAATTCCATAAGCAATGGCTTGCCGAAATTCCTTAATATTAAACCAGCGAGACTTAATCGGGTCTACGAAAGGCTTATTCTTGGCATTACGACCCTGATTGAGATTAAATGCCAGAAACACTGTCCCAGAGTCTGGCCCACCGTTATAAATAGTATATTTACCTCGTTTTTCCTCTCGTTTCAACAGCGGAAATGCCTCTGGCTGTACGTCGAGAGTATCCAAATCTCCAGAACGGAAATTCAGCAGTTGGGTATCTGTATTTTCCATAATTTGCCAGACAATTTGCTCAATGTAAGGCAGAGAATTTCCCTGAGTATCTTTACGCCAATAGTAGGGGTTGCGCTCTAGAATAACTCGCTGATTGGGAGTATAGCTAGCCATCCGATACTGACCATTACCAATAATTTTTTTGGGATCGGTATTAGTTCCCCAAGTTGACAGGAACAAAGGCTTACCATCAGCATCAGTAGTGCGAACACTTTCTGCTAAAATATGAGCAGGTAAAATTGGCAGTCCGCCAGCAAATCGAATAAAAGGTGCAAATGGTTCTGCTACAGAAAATTCTACTCGGCGCGGATCGAGTTTTTTAACCTTGGGAAATTGGCGACTGACTCCAACTCTAAGAATGTCTTTCAAACTAGAGGGGATTTTATCGTTTAGGTAAATACCATCGTAAGTAAAAATAATATCGTCAGTGGTAAAAGGTTCGCCATCTGACCACTTCAATCCTTCCCGCAGAGTAAACACAATTTTCTTGCCATCTTTAGATACTTCCCAGGATTCAGCTAAACCGGGTTCTAAGTTAGATGTCACACCATTTTGATTGAGCAATCCCTCGTAGAGATAGCCAAACACATCATAAGCTGACTGATTTAGCGGGGAGTTAAATGTAGCTGGGCCGCTGGGTGTGGGAACTACTAATCGTGCTACTAAGTTAGAATGAGCTGGACTGCATGAATAAAGGGTGATGGCGACGACAACTGCTAGTAAAATAGTAAGCCACCGACGCAAAACCTGGGGAATTGAAGAAGTTATCATCATTATTTACAACCTTACAACTATTTTACCACTAACAATGCCACAGCATAAACTGCTATGCCTTCTTCTCTCCCGACGGGGCCTAACTTTTCATTCGTGGTAGCTTTTACACCGATTTGGTCTGGGTTTAATTCTAAGACATTGGCAAGGCGATCGCGCATTTTTTCTATATGCGGCTTTAACTTCGGACGTTCTGCTACTATCACTGAATCGATATTACCTATTTGCCAGCCTTTATCTAATATTAACTGGTTTACTTGTGCTAGTAATTTTAAACTATCAGCGCCTTTCCATTTGGGATCGGTGGGGGGAAAATAATGACCGATATCTCCTAAGCTGAGTGCTCCTAACATGGCATCCATAATCGCATGGGTGAGTACGTCTGCATCGCTGTGGCCGAGTAATCCTAATTCGTGTGGAATGTTGACTCCGCCTAAAATTAGGGGGCGATCGCTTACCAGTTGGTGAATGTCGTAACCATTGCCAATACGGATGTTCATAAAATTTTTACTTTCAGAGATAACTTACAATATTCCAGTATCGGAAAAAAATCAATCGGACATTCTATAATATCCAAGCAATCAAATTTCATCAGGGTTAATGCCCAATTCCCTTAACTTAGCAGCTAACCGTTCTTTTTGTTGCCTTTCAATTTCTAATTGTTGTATAGCCTGCTCTTTCTGCTGTCGCTCAAATTCAGCTCTTTGAGTTTCAGCTTCATCTCCCATTAACACTAAATTTCCATCAGCCTCAAAAAACCTCAACCAATTACCTTGACAGTTTTCTACTTTCCCTTCCCATACACCCAGCCATAGTCCTAAAGACTCACAATATAATCTCCCTTGTTCGTTAGGAGATAATGATTGATACCGACGATTGATTAACGTCCAACCTCTGAGAGAAGTGGCAATATTGGGTTCGTAGACAAAATAATCTTGGGTTTTTAATTTGCGCTCGTAGATATCTTTTTTGGTGGTTACATCTACTTCAGCAGTTGAGGGAGAGGTTAATTCAACTACTAAATCTGGGAGGCGACTGTCTTCTTCCCAAGCAATCCAAGCATCTCTATTTATGGTTCCATCTACATCTAAAACCACAAAGAAATCAGGGCCTTTGAAGTCTTGATTTTTGACTTGGTTAGCACTGTAGTAGACAAACATATTGCCACCTACAAAAAAGTCCGATCTATCTCGCCAGTGATATTTGAGGGACTGGATAAGTAAATTCATCGAAATTCTATGGTTATTGCTTTCCATCGGCTCACCATCATCGGTAATTAAATTTGTTGGTAAACTTTCGATAGCTAGTGACATTGTGGTGTTGTTCATCTGGCTTATAAACTGGTATGATATCTTCAGGATAGCAAACATTTGACCGGATGGGAGCAATCTCCACTAAAAATCTATTATAATTAGACCAGCAATTCAAGGAAATAGAATAGGTGCTAACAAGGCAAATATCCAGCCACCCATGACTAATACTTCTACAATAATGAGGGTAATATTTCGTCGCATATTCTTAATTAAGAGCGTCTTATTAAAGAGCGAATTTTATGCAGCCAATCAGTCAAAGAAGAATCATTAGGACGATACTTGGCCTCAAACATAGAGACAATAAGAGGAAATCCCCCAATCTTGGCACTCATTAGTAAATGCAAGGCTAGACACAAGACTAGAATTGCCCATCCTATTAAGTGAAGAGTGTACCAAATCCGCGTTAATTCTCCCGCAGGTAGCCATTCTTCCTTGACCATACTACCAGACACAATCGAAAAAGTTAGTGCTAATAACATGATTGTATTGACAGTCCGGTGAAAGCTGTACCACCCAATCGGTTTACTCAATTGTGTTATTTTAGCTAACGAATCTGGCTGAATCAAACGTTTTTGACCGATATGAAAGCTGTATAATGCAAAGGCTGGCATCACACCTAAAATTAAGAGTTTACCAAAAGTGCCATGAATTCCAATGATGTGTTCCAACTGAGGAAGTGGCAATTTTCCAAAGCGACCATCATAGTTATTGTACACTACAAAAGCTGTTAAAATTGCGAGTACTGCTATCAGAGCGTTAACTCCATGTAGGAGCCTGAGTAGTAAGGGTTGGTAAGGTTTAGAGGGAGGCATTTGTGAGCAGGCTATATGAGAACATTACCTGATAATACTATAGCTTAATTAGGGCAATTATTTGAGTTGAGTGTAATATTCTCCATCATCATCAACAAAAAACTACAGAGACAAAGCAATTAGCTACTAATAAAATTGTAGTCAAGCTAGCAACAAAAACCCCCTTAATAAACTCCCATTTTCCTCTTTTTTTTGCCCAAATTATCAAAGGTATAATATAACAAAGCTGTGCAAAGCTAATACTACCAGTAACTAAAGAAAATAGCCACAGCCCCCTAGCTAGACCCAAACTACCAGGAGAAGGGAAACTTGAATATCAATACATCGGTTAATCCAATTGCCAAACCACAAAATTTTATTCATAGAATTGCCCAGAACAAAAAGTAATACAAACCACAGTAAAAAATTTCCACATAAAACCCAAGTAAACCCATCAATAAACTTATCATTACTCTTGTCCATTAAACCTCCTAAGACTTACACAAACCCGTGATTTATTAAAAAGATTGTCGCTTTCTTTAAAAAAATTGACCTAGAAATCAGGTCTTACCTCTATAATTTCTGTGGGCGATACTTATACTATTACCTTCCTCTTAAAATATTAATTGTAGTTTTCCGATCTAGTGTTGACACTTACTTTTAATTGTGATGATTTTTTAGGCCTTGTCTAACAAATCCGGCCGCCGTTGGCGCGTCCTTTCTAGTTGCTGCTGTCGCCGCCAACGATCGATCTCAGCATGATTCCCCGATAATAAAACATCAGGAACCTTCAAGCCGCGAAAATCCGCCGGTCTGGTATAGTGTGGGTAATCCAACAACCCATCCTCAAAACTATCTAAAGCCACCGACTCAGCCTTCCCCACCGTTCCCGGCAACAACCGTACTACCCCATTAATCAACGCCAAAGCCGGAATTTCCCCCGCTGTGAGCACGAAATCCCCCAAAGACACCTCGCGAGTCACTAAATGCAACACTCGCTCATCCACACCCTCATAATGGCCGCAAATCAAAACTAACTGATCGTACCCGCCAGCCAAATCCCGAAATAACTGTTGCTGCATCGTCTCCCCCTGGGGAGTCAGCAAAATCACCTCACGCCTCGGTAAAATTGGCACAGATTCCACCGCCGCAAAGATGGGCTCCGGCTTCATCACCATACCCACACCACCCCCATAAGGCTCATCATCAACTCGGTGATGCTTATCTGCGGTAAAATCACGGGGATTGACTAAATTTACCTCAGCTATGTTTTTTGCTAAAGCTTTGGCCATCAGCCCCGAACTTAGGGGAGATGTGAAAAAATCTGGAAACAGAGTCAGAACATCAAATCGCACGAGGCAGTAAATTTAGTAATTAGTTAATTCTCCAATCTGTCCCTGCTAAAAACACAGGTACGAAAGCCCGTTTTCTACAATTGCTCTTTGATTCATCGTCATCGTAGAATTATTAGCGCGATCGCGATCGCACAAAATCACAAAATTTTGGCACAAAAAAGGTATAGTTATAATACCATGAATTTCATAAATAAATGCCTATAGTCGGATAAGTCTTAGGTTTTTCCTTTGCCGCTTAAATCCTGGCTGTATTGTGGGCGGGTTTTGTAGAAAAATTACTACCAGGAAGGAAAATTGCCAGCGCTCTATAGCAACCGCCAAGCTGATTAAGAGATTCTTAGTTGCTGAAACTATTGCTTTTATTGCTTTCTGCCTTGAGTCCTTCTAGATGGCTAAGTTTTTCTACCTTCTGCCCTTGTGCCTTCTGCTTGACAGCCAGCAGAAAAGTAGGGTTCAGAAGCGATCGCTCCCTCAAGCTGGAGGAACCGCATTCGGTTGCAGGCCAGTTGCCTTAGCCAGCCCACAGGCGGTATGCTTCGCCAATACCAAAAACAGGGCAAAAAACCAACGATCGCGATCGCAAGCTGACTTGGCAGCATACCAGGAGCGGCACGACTCAATTTTAGCCAAACAGAGGAAGATACACTATGCAGCAGTTGACATCTCAAGCCCTTGAACACACTCCCCAGCGCACCACAACAACGATCATGGTGATTGGAGGAGCGGAAGACAAAGTTCACGGACGGGAGATTCTGCAAACTTTTTTTCACCGCGCAGGAGCTACAAGCGCTCGACTGGCAATCATTCCCTCAGCTTCGCGAGATCCAGAAGCGATTAGCGCCCGCTACCGCACCATCTTCGACGAAATGGGCGCAGAAGCGGTCAAAGTTCTCGACATCCGCGAGCGACAACAAGGGGAAGACCCGTTATGGAAAGATTATTTAGAAGATTGTACGGGAGTATTCATGACCGGCGGCGACCAATTGCGCCTGTGTGGTTTGCTCTCCGATACTCCCTTGATGGAAAAAATCCGTACCACCGCCCAAGCAGGCAAAATCGTCCTCGCTGGTACCAGCGCTGGGGCAGCAGTGATGGGCCACCACATGATCGCAGGCGGCGGTAGCGGCGCATCTCCGAATCGGTCTTTAGTTGATATGGCAAATGGGCTCGATATCATACCAGAAGTAATAGTAGACCAGCACTTTCACAACCGTAATCGCATGGCCAGATTGTTGTCAGCGATCGCCTCTCACCCCGACCGCATCGGCATCGGCATCGACGAGGACACCTGTGCCCTGTTTGAAGGAGATGGCATCATTAGCATTATGGGCAAAGGCACAGTGACGATCGTCGATACTAGAGAGATATTTCACACCAACGAGCCTGTGGTGGAAGCCACAGAACCCTTGAGCCTCTTTAACCTGCGCCTGCACATCCTCTGTCACGGGGATTGTTACAATATGCGCTCTGGCAAAGCCGTGCAATCAGAAACTTGTCCCAATACCAGTTGGCCGCCGGAGTGTCGAAACTCCAACTAAATCCCTAAACTCAAAACTCATAGCAAAACTGTTCGCTGCGAACAGTTTATCGAGTAATCAAGCTTGAAATTGAATAACTATGGGCAATGCTTCTCCGACACCTGCGACCCACAATCCTCTAAGACTGCCATGAAAATACAAAAAATCCAGACCTTACGCGGCCCCAACTACTGGAGCATTAGACGGCACAAGCTGGTCGTCATGCGTCTAGAACTAGAAGATTTGGCAGATAAAACTTCAGCTCAAATTCCCGGCTTCTACGAGGGATTAACCAGCGTCCTACCCAGTTTGATCGAACACTACTGTTCCCCTGGCTGCCGAGGCGGATTTTTGCAGCGCGTCCGAGAAGGCACGATGATGGGGCACATTGTTGAGCACGTAGCCTTAGAACTTCAGCAATTGGCAGGAATGCCGATGGGATTCGGCCGCACCCGCGAGACTTCAACTCCTGGTACATATCAAGTAGTAATTGAGTATCAAAACGAACAAGCAGGGCGTTACGCTGCCAGAGCAGGCGTGCGGCTGTGCCAAAGTATTGTTAATACCGGGACTTATCCGCAAGAAGAGTTAGCTCAAGATATCAAAGACCTTCAAGAATTTGCTGCCGCCGCAGCTCTAGGCCCTTCGACGGAAACTATTGTTAAAGAAGCTGAAACTCGCGGCATTCCCTGGATGCAGTTGAGTGCCAGGTTTATGATTCAACTAGGTTACGGGATTCACCAAAAACGGGTACAGGCAACTCTGAGCGATCGCACCTGCATTTTGGGCGTAGAATTGGCTTGCGATAAAGAAGGTACGAAAAAAGTTCTCCGCGACGCAGGAGTTCCCGTTCCCAAAGGTACGGTGATTAACTATTTAGACGAATTACAAGATGCGATCGCTGATGTCGGCGGCTATCCCATAGTCATTAAACCCCTAGATGGCAATCACGGACGCGGGATCACTATCGATATCAACTCTTGGGAAGAAGCAGAGGAAGCCTACGACCTAGCCAGCGCCGCTTCCAAAAGCAAAAGCATAATTGTTGAACGCTTTTATACCGGTCGCGACCACCGAGTATTAGTAGTTAACGGTCAAGTCGTCGCCGTGGCCGAACGAGTACCCGCAAACGTAGTTGGAGATGGGAAATCTACCATCGAAGCCCTAATCGAAGCAGTCAACCGCGACCCCCAACGGGGCGATGGACACGACAACGTACTCACCCGGATTACCATCGATAAACTCGCCTTAGACTTGCTCAATAAGCAAGGATACACGATGGAATCGGTGCCACCACTAGGTCAGAGAGTATTTTTACGGGCAACAGCCAACCTCAGTACCGGCGGTATTGCCGTCGATCGCACTGATGAGATTCACCCAGAAAATCTCTGGCTGTGTTCCAGGGTAGCCAAGATTATTGGCTTGGATATTGCCGGGATCGATATTGTCACTGCGGATATTTCCCAACCGTTGCGATCGGTAAACGGCGTAATCGTGGAAGTCAACGCCGCCCCTGGGTTCAGAATGCACGTTGCACCCAGCCAAGGTTTACCCCGCAATGTCGCCGGCGCGGTACTGGATATGCTATTTCCCCAGTTTCAGCCCAGCCGAGTGCCAATTTTAGCCGTAACCGGCACTAATGGCAAAACCACCACAACTCGCCTATTGGCTCACATTGTTAAACAAACTGGTCAAACAGTTGGCTACACGACTACAGACGGAACCTACATCGGTGAATATCTCGTGGAATCGGGAGACAATACCGGGCCCCAAAGCGCTCATTTAATTCTCTCTGACCCGACAGTAGAAGTCGCAGTCCTAGAAACCGCACGGGGCGGCATTTTGCGTTCCGGTTTGGGCTTTGAACACTGCGATGTGGGCGTAGTTTTGAATGTCGCCGCCGACCATTTGGGCATTGGTGACATCGATACTGTAGAGCAATTAGCCACCCTTAAAAGTGTAGTGGCGGAGTCCGTGATGCCTAATGGCTGTGCAGTCCTCAATGCCGATGACCCTTTGGTGGCAAAAATGGCCCAGCGCGTGAAGGCACAAGTAGCTTATTTCTCCATGAACCCTGACAGCGAGTTGGTAGCAAAACATACTGCTGCGGGCGGCTTAGCGGCGGTTTACGAACACGGCTATTTGTCGATTTTAAAGGGAGATTGGACGCTGAGAATTGAACAAGCGGTAAACGTACCTTTAACTATGGGCGGCCGCGCACCGTTTATGATTGCCAATGCTTTAGCTGCTTGTTTGGCGGCTTTCGCCCAAGGGGTGAAGATTGAGCATATTCGGGCAGCTTTGTCTACCTTCCAAGCTTCTGCTGGTCAAACTCCGGGGCGGATGAATTTGTTTAATTTGGGAACTTATCACGCTTTGGTGGATTATGCTCACAATGCTCATAGTTATGAGGCTTTGGGGAGTTTTGTACGGAATTGGCCGGGATTCCATATCGGTGTGGTGGGTGGCCCTGGAGATAGGCGAGATGAGGATTTTATTACTCTCGGTAAGCTTTCAGCCAAGATTTTTGACAGGATTATTGTTAAGGAGGATGCCGATCGGCGAGGACGGCCTGCGGGTTCGGCGGCAGAGTTAATTTCCCAGGGAATTAGAGAGGCGCTAAACTCGCAAGAAAATGGGAAATCTAAAGTTGAATATGAGTCAATTTTAGATGAAACTACAGCGGTAAATAAGGCTTTGGATAATGCGCCGCCGGGGAGTTTGGTCGTGATTTTGCCTGAGAGTGTTAGCGGTGCTCTGAGTTTGATTGAGGCTCGAAATCCGATTAAGGATCTGGGGGTTTCTCCCGCTATTTCTAGTCAGTTACAAGCTCAAGAAGGCTTGAAGGCAACAGTTGTGAATCAAGGCTGATAGAAAA
>NZ_CACA01000060.1:0-24237 GCF_000180455.1 Kamptonema sp. PCC 6506 | reverse complement strand
GTAAATCTAAATCCTGAGTCGTATCTATAGTTATCAAATACCTTTTTTCAATTTCCGTGAAAGGTTCAGCCGCCAACTGCTGTGAGGTCAATAAATCAACAGTTGCATCGGCAATATCCCCCGTGCGATTTTGAAGGCGCGATCGCAACACTTCAATAGGTGCTGTACAGTGAATTATTTTCCCAGAAATGTTATTAGTTTCAGCACAATTAATAGCGTCCATTCTCAAATTATTGCGATCGTATTTCGCATCCAAAATAACTGTATAACCTTCCTTCGCTAGTAATATTCCCAATTCCAACAATCGGCTGTAAGTCTTGCCATTCATCTCACTAGAATATAAATCATCCCCACCACGCTCATACAAAGGAACGCCACCTAAATGTTTTCGTACCGCATCAGAGCGAATGTGAATTGCATTAAAATGGCGTGCTAAATATCGAGCAACTGTACTCTTACCAGAACCAGACAAACCCGACATCAAAATCATTTGTCCTTGGCAAGATTTTGTGTAATCATAAGCTAGTTGATAATAGTGTGCCGCTGTTTCTTCAGCCTGATTTTTCTCAATAATTGGCACAGCCGGATCGTCTAGTAAAAAAGCAGTTACGTTTGCTCTTACATAAGCCTGACGGATCAAATAAAATCGCAAAATTTGTATTCCTTCCCAATCTCCAGTTTGTTCAATATATGTATTCAAGAACGCATTTGCTAAGTCTTTACGCCCCCGCGCTTCCAAATCCATGACCGTAAAAGCTACGTCATACATAACATCAACAAAACGGAAAGGCTCGTTGAACTCAATGCAATCAAATAACATGATTTTATCGTGCCACAGAGCTATATTTTTCAAATGTAAATCGCCATGACACTCACGAATTTTGTTACTTTGAATGCGGCTAGCAAATAGTTTTTGCCTCTCGCTAAAAAACACTTCTGTATATTGCCTAGTTTCGTCATACTGTTTTTGAGTTTGCGGCCCACCAATATATTTTTCCGAGAGTCGATAATTGTTATTAATAACCTCCCGAATAGGAGGAATTTCCCCAAATTTGCGAATATAGTCGCTAACTTGGGCGCTAGCGTGAAAGTTCGCCAAATCTCGCCCCAAACTCTCTAAATGTTTTTCATTTAGCCGTCCCTGCTCAAACATATTCACAAACAGGAAATCCTGAGAAAATTGCTGCATTTTTAGCACGTATTCCACTGGTAAGCTAAAAGGTTCTAGGGTGAAAATATTGTCACCTTTATGATATATAGGCAAAACTTCTAGGTACAGTTCTGGCGCTCCCCGCTGGTTCATTCGCAACTCTTCTGTGCAAAAATGATGGCGTTTTTCTAAAGTTGAATAGTCTAAAAAACCAAAGTTGACTGGTTTCTTGAGTTTGTAGGCAAAATCTCCCGTTAGCAGTACAAAAGAAATATGAGTTTGAAGCAGTTCAATTGGTTCTGTCACGGAGTGAGGATAAAAATCTGACCGTAACATCTGCTGAATTAGAGGAGGAAGAGAAGCATCTAACATTTTGATTTTGGGTTGGGGTTGATAAATATAAGATTTACGTATGCTTTACGTAACGCCGCCCTCTGGGCGGTGATTAACCGCCCAGAGGGCGGCGTTACAAAGTCATTGCAATGAAAACCGCTATAGTTAATAATTAGTATAAACAAAAATTAAGTTATGACGGAAAATCAAGGTTCGACAGTGGATGTATTTGGCGTGGGTAATGCCTTAGTTGATATTTTGGCATTTGTGGAAGATGATTTTGTGCAACACCATGCTTTGAATCGCGGCTCTATGACTCTGATGGATGCGGAAAAACAGGGGGGGATTTTGCACGATTTAGAGCATACTTCTCTACAACTGCGATCGGGGGGGTCGGCGGCAAATACGATGATTGCTTTGGCTCAGAGTGGCGGTAGCGGCTTTTATTCGGGTAAGGTTGCTAAGGATACAAATGGGGAATTTTATCGACAAGATTTATTGGCGGCGGGGATTGAGTTTAATGTGCATCCGGCCCCTGAGTTGAGCGGGCCTACGGGTACTTGTGTGGTGCTGACGACTCCCGATGCGGAGCGCACTATGTGTACTCATTTAGGAGTTTCTACGACTCTGGCTGCTACTGATATTGATTTAGATCGCCTCAGTCGTGCAAAGTACAGTTATATTGAGGGCTATCTTTGGGATGCGGCCGATCCTCGGAAGGCTAGTATTGAGACAATGGAGCACTCGAAACGCAAGGGAGTAAAGGTTGCTTTTACTTTTTCCGATGCTTTTTTAGTTGATCGATTTGCTGATGATTTTCGGCAGGTAATTGCTAATTATTGCGATGTACTTTTTTGCAATGCCGATGAGGTGCGCCGCTTTTTTGAGCTGGAATCTTTGGAAAAGTGCGCTCAGAATTTGGGGGAATTAGTTAATCTGGCTTTTATTACTGACAGTGCAAATGGTTGTTTGGTGGTAGAAAATAAACAGATTACTAAAGTTGCTGGATTTCCAGTCCAAGCTATTGATACTGTGGGAGCTGGAGATGCTTTTGCCGGGGGCGTTTTATTCGGACTTACTAATAATTTGAGTCCTCAACAGGCGGGACGCTGGGGGAATTATCTCGCCTCCCGCGTGGTAGAGGTTCACGGGCCCCGTCTAGAGGAATCTCAACGCGATCGCATTTGGGAAGTTATTGGTAGTTAACGGTTAACAGTTAACGGTTAACTGTTAACTGTTAACTGTTAAACTGCTGCTGCTGCTGCTGCTTCTTCTGTTGTTTCTTCAGCTCCACCTTGAGATATCAACACGCTTACTACTACTTGATCGGGTTCGCCAACTGGTGTGACTCCCTCTGGTAATTGGAGTTCGTGAATGTGCAGAGCATCTCCTACGTGCATCTCGGAAATATCAACGTTAATAGCTTCGGGGATATTGTCTGGTTTGCACTTGAGTTTGAGTTGCGTCAGTACGGGGTCTAAAATTCCGCCTTCCATTTTAACGCCGACCGCTTCTCCGATAAAATGGAGATTTACTTCTACTTCAAGACTGTCTTGCGTAGCGACGGAGAAAAAGCTGAGGTGATAGGGATGACCTTTCCAAGGGTGAACTTGCACTTCCCGCAGCAAGGTTTTGCCACTCCAAGAAATATCAGGAATATTGAGCTGAATTAGAGCATTGTTGACTACGTGCTTTTTGAGCAGAGTTTCAACGGTTTTGGCATTGATGGTTAGCGCAATGGATTCAGCGCCGCTGTGGCCGTAGAGTACGGCGGGGATTAAACCGGAGCGGCGGAGAGCGTTGGGTTTACTGCCTTCTGCCCGCTTTTGACATTCTACTGTGAGTTCCATTTTGTGTATTCTGGTTTCTTGCTATGACATTCTACCAAATTTATGCTACTGAATCTCAAATTTATTAGAATCGCTGGAGATACTGGTAATTTTCGTTTTCAACACACTTGAGTAATTCTAACAGTTTCCTCATGCCGTAAGTTTCCTGTTGATACTCTTGTTTTGAAGGGTAATCTCCTAGTTTAGTAAGTACAGTTTCGCTTTCGGTAATTATCGCGTCACGAAAAAAGTCTCTGAGTTTTTGGCGAATATCCTGATTTAACTCAACTACAGGTAAAACCACATCTTCCCCATCTAAGTGCAGTTGGGTATCTCTAGATATGCCAATTTTTGCAAATTGAGATTTTGCTAACCATTCGTAAATAGATTCTGTTATTCTTACAGAATCAGATGGTTCACCATTTACTGCATAAAAGCTGATGTCAAACATGGGGATTACTCCTAAGACTTAACATCCATAAACTCACTCAAGGGAATATTTTCAGCGTAAGCTATACCCGCTTGAAAAAATTTAGCTTTACCAGGCCCAGAGATTTTGTTTGCACTCACAACTGCGATGACAGTACCAGTCTCAATAATTTCCGCGATCTCTTTTCCAGAAAGGTATGTAGTTTTGATTTCTATGTATGGTTGATTTATTGTTCTTCTATTTAAAGTTAATTGTGACTCATTGGGGTTTAAGGGATTGTATTGACTGTGAATGTTGCAGATGATTTCTTGAGCTCGCAAAGTATCATTTAGATTTAAGATCGCAATGTCTCCTTTGGGGTCATTCCCAGTGGTTCTCTGGGATGGAATCATCGCTTGAGACAACTTTCTGATAACCCAGCCAACTAAGTCTCTGTGAATTGTTAGCTGGTATATCAGCCGATCTTCATCGGTTATGGGAGCATCATCAGCCATGAGTGGATCTTTAATTTCCTATTCTGGCAAAAGTCTTAGCCTTGAACGCCAACGGATGTGCCATTAGCATACAACAAAGCTCGCTTGGGCCCGTGAATGGGATCTTCTACAATGATAGTTTGATCGCGACTTGCTCCCAAAGAGACGATCGCGATCGGTACTGCCATTAACTCTGCTAAAAACTTCAGATAATCCAAAGCTTCTTTAGGCAAATCTGCCAAAGTCCGACAGTCCTCCGTTGACTGTTTCCAACCCGGCATGGTTTCATAGATAGGCTTGCACCGTGCAAATGTTCGAGAACTACTAGGAAAATCTTCGATGCGATCGCCATCAATTTCATAAGCAACGCAAACTTTAATTTCCTCTAACTCGTCTAAAACATCTAACTTGGTAATAGCTAGACAATCTAAACCATTAATCCGCACCGCATAACGGCCAATGACAGCATCGAACCAACCGCAGCGGCGTTTACGGCCAGTTGTTGTCCCGAATTCTGCGCCGCGATCGCACAAAACTTGTCCCACTCCATCTACCATCTCTGTAGGAAAAGGCCCCTCTCCCACCCGCGTTGTGTACGCTTTCGCTACCCCGATCACGCGATCGATCATCGTCGGGCCCACACCCGCACCCACGCAAGCGCCACCCGCCACTGGATTAGAAGAAGTCACATAGGGATAAGTCCCGTGATCCAAATCTAGCAGCGTCCCTTGAGCTCCCTCAAACAGAATATTTCGCCGCTTCTGAACTGCATCGTAAATCTTCAGAGAACTATCCACAACGTGGGGACGCAACCGTTCCGCATAAGCCAAATATTCCTCAATCACCACTTCCGGGTCAAGGGGCGGCAAATCGTAGAGCTTTTCCAGAATGACGTTCTTATAATTAATCGTCCACTGTAACTGCTTCCGCAATCCGACTGCATCCATCAAGTCAAGGATGCGAATTCCCGTGCGTTCTGACTTATCAGCGTAGGTCGGGCCAATTCCCCGTCCCGTCGTCCCAATTTTATGAGTCCCGCGCCGTTCCTCCGATGCTTGGTCAATCAACCTGTGATAAGGCATCGTGACGTGGGCGGTTTGAGATATCATCAAGTTGCGCGATGAGATATTCAGCGCATCTAGCTGATCCAATTCTTCGATTAAAACCTTCGGGTCAATTACTGTCCCACTGCCGATGATACATTCCGTATCAGGATAGAGAATTCCAGAGGGGATTAAGTGCAGTTTGAAGGTCTGACCGTTTACGACAACGGTGTGACCTGCGTTTACGCCCCCTTGGTAACGTACAACGACATCTGCGGATTTGCTGAGCAAATCAGTAATTTTTCCTTTCCCTTCATCGCCCCATTGGGCACCGATCACAACTACGTTAGCCAAGGGTCTCTCACGAAACGCTAAAGTTGACACAAACTCAAATTATGCACAGATGGTGTCGCTGCTGTCAAATTAATTTTTGTTAATTTTGTTAAGCTTGAAAAAATAAAGGGGAAGTTAGTTATGACTTTACACGCTGAGTTGCACCGTCACCTGGGCGGTTCTGTAGTACCCCGGATTCTGTGGCGGTATTTTGAACGTCACGATGCTGAGATAGCTGGTCGATTTGAAGAATATTCTGAGTTTGAGCAATTTTACACCAAGCCGCGCAACACTCTGGATGAGTATTTAGAACTGCACACTATGGTAGAAAGCGTTCAGACTGCTGAAACTCTACCCTATTTTATCTATCGGTTGATGCGGGGAGCATATATTTTTGAGAATTTAGCTTATTTAGAATTGCGCTATACGCCTTATTTGCGGACACCGGAGCATTTACCGATGTCTGAGAGAATTGAGTTAATGGCGAAGATTGTGGAAATTGTCGGCAAAGCTAGTCGGGTTAGCGATTGTCCGATTGTCACTAGCCAAATTTTGTGTATGCACTCGCGTTTGCCTTTTGAGGTGAATAAGGCGATCGTAGATTTGGCGGCGGGTATGGGGGAATATGTCTGTGCTATTGATGTAGCGGGTGGTGATGCTTGTATTGCCGATCGCTTGGATGAGTTTGTGGGATTGTACCAGTATGCGCGATCGCTCGGCATCAAAACCACTGGCCATCTCTACGAAACACCTTCAGGCTGCTATCCCGAATTATTACCATATTTAATGCGAATTGGTCACGGGATTCAGATACCTTTGAAATATCCAGAATTGTTACCAGAAGTAGCAAAAATGGGGCAATGTTTGGAAGTTTGCCCGACTACTTATTTGAAGACAGGAACGCTTGCGGATTTGCGGGAATTAAAGGTAGTATTTGACCGCTGTTTTGAGGCAGGTGTTGATATTGCTATTTGCACGGATAATGCAGGTTTGCATAATGTCCGATTACCGTTTGAATACGAGACTTTGTTAACTCTGGATGTGATCGATTTTCGGCAATTACAAGCTTGTCAGAATGCGGCTTTTCGCCATGCTTTTGCTTGGCCTTATAAAGAAAGGCCAGAGGATATGTTAACAGGTTTGTTGAAGCCGGAACCTCTTCCCGCAGTCGTTCGCTAGGAGTCTATAGGGTGGGCATTTGCCTCCTTGGTGTCAACTGCCATCTGAAACCCGCCAGGGACTTAAGTCCCCCTCTTATAAATTAAGTCCTCTGAATGAGGACTGAAAAACTTTAGGACTTACGCAGGTCGTCCCAGAAACCGGGTTTTTGAGAGAATCTGTGGGTCATAACGAAGTATTTTCGTCAAAAAACCCGGTTTCTTTGGTTGGGTGCATAAATCCTGAACTTATTAGTCCTCTTCAGAGGACTTGATCTTTGAGACAGGGGTTTTAACCCCTGTCGGAATGAGGGTTTGACCTTAAGTTGACACCAATGTCTTGGCCCAGCTTCCGCAGCAGTTAAATGAGATAAAGAAGTAAAAGTGAAAAAAATAAAAATTCATCCATTTGAGGTTGTAAATGGATTGTTTACATTACAATTATAAACCGTATTTTTACTTAGGCAGGAGCACTTCTGCTGGCAATAGAATAGTAAAAGTAGAGCCCTTACCAACCTCACTTTCAACGAAGATATCTCCACCCATAATCCGAGACAACTTTTTAGTAATTGCTAACCCTAATCCAGTCCCCCCATACTCTCGTGTAGTTGAAGCATCAGCCTGAGTGAATGGTTGGAACAGTTTTTCCATTCGTTCTGGAGATATCCCAACGCCAGTATCAGTTACCTTAAATAAAATATAGAGTATGGCTGATTTGTGTTCTTCCCCATTGAGCGTTCCAGATTTCCGATACTCTTTTTCTACCTTAATAGTAATTTTACCTTTCTTTGTAAATTTGCAGGCATTACTAAGCAAATTAAATAAACTCTGACGTACCTTAGTTAAGTCAGTTTTCATATAACCAAGATTGTCTGCACAGTCAACTACCAAGACATTAGCATTTTTCTCGACCAGTGGTCGAACCATTATGATGATTTCCCTAATCAACAGTGAGATATTAACGGTTTCCAAGTAAAGTTCAACTTTGCCAGATTCAATCTTGGACAAGTCAAGAATGTCGTTAATTAGACCCAGTAAATGTGTGCCTGCACCGTGAATTCTTTTCAGGTCAGGGATTAAGTCTTCTTGAGCTAAATCTTCTGCTTCTTCTTGCAACATTTCACTATAGCCGATAATCGCATTCAGGGGGGTGCGGAGTTCATGGCTCATGTTAGCAAGAAACTGGCTTTTAGCAATATTCGCTGCTTCTGCTGCTTCTTTAGCGGCTAATAATTCCACAGTCCGTAATTTAACTTTTTCTTCTAGTAGTTGCTTCTGCTGTTCTAGTTTTCTAGTTAAATTATATAATTTTAAATGAATTCTAATTCTTGCTAACACTTCTTCACTTTGGAAGGGTTTAGAAATATAATCTACGGCTCCTACAGATAATCCATTAACTTTATTATTTGAATCAGATAAAGCGGTTAAAAAAATAATCGGAATTTCGCAGGTTAAGGGATTAGCTTTCAATCGCCGACAAGTTTCAAAACCATCAATACCAGGCATCATTATATCTAATAAAATTAGTTCTGGCTGATGATATTCTACTTGTTCAATCGCAGTTTCACCATCAATAGCAACCGAAACTTGATAACCCACATCTGTCAATATGTGGGCTAAAACTTCTAGGTTATTGGGATTATCATCTACAATCAAAATAGATTGTTCTTCTGAAATTTCACTCATAAAGCCACCAGGAATTATTCATTATTCACCCTCAGATTCCGCTAGGTATTTTTCTATGTATGTTCGCACCTGTTTAAGCTTAAAAGCTTTAGCAAATTCGCGCAGATGTTGAACAAAAGGTATAAACTCATTGTCTATCTGTTCAATTCTCGTCAACTCTTGTAGTAAATCCTTAATCAATCCCTTACGACTAAGATTATACAGTATAAGCAAGTCTTCATGTGATGGGGGCAGAACTGCAACAGCTATTTCAGAGTTTGTCAAGGCGTGTTTACTTTCCGGTTGTAATTTTTCTTCATAGATCCATTCTAAGTTCAGGAGAGTTTTGATCGCCTCTAACAGGCTATCAGCTTGGATAGGTTTGGGCAAAAATTCATTAGCTCCAACATCAATACTTTTTTGCATATCTGACTGGAATACACTGGCTGAAGACACGATCACTGATAAATTAGCAAATGGTGGCAATTTTCGCAAATTTCTAACCATTTCATGGCCATCCATAATCGGCATAGCAATATCAGTAATAACCAGGTTTGGTTGAACCTCAGCAATTTTATCCAGTCCTTCTTGACCATTTTCAGCTTCAAAAAGTATAAATCCAATAGGGCTGAGTAAATTGACAATAACAGAACGGTTTTCCCAACGGTCATCTACTACTAAAATTTTTAGCCGATCGCCTTTGAAACCAGTAATAATTCCCTGCTGAGAACTTTTAGTATTTTTTGCCCATTCCTTAGCTTCGGGTAAATCTATCTCAAAACAGAAAACACTACCTTTTCCTAATTCACTTTCAACTTCCAAGGTACTGCCCATCATATCAACAATGTTTTTGCTGATAGCTAATCCTAGTCCAGTCCCTTCTGATTGCTTCTTCATATTACCAGACTGCTCAAATGGCAAAAAGATATTTTTAATATGATCCTTGGATATACCAACTCCAGTATCTTCAACTTGAAATCGAATACGATATAAATTTACTTCCCGATCCTCACTTTCCACTTTTCGAGAGTTGATCAGAAATTTTACGCTACCTTGTTCAGTAAACTTAATCGCATTCCCCAGTAAGTTAATCAACACCTGCCGCAATCGTTTTTCATCCGTATGAATGCCAAGGGGTATTACGCCCTCAGTTTGATCTATAAAATCAATCCCTTTTTGTTCAGCCTTAATTCGACAGATTTCAATTACTGCTTCCAAAAATGAGGGAAAATAAAAATCCGCAGCATAGATTTCCATTTTCCGGGCTTCGATTTTAGAAAAATCGAGAATATCATTGATCAGAGTGAGTAAATGCGTACCACATTGGTTAATAATGCCGATCCCTTTTTGATCCAATTCTACCAAGCTTTTTGACCGCTGGAGAATTTGGGCATAGCCTAAGATACCATTAAGAGGTGTACGCAATTCATGACTCATGTTGGCGAGAAACTCGCTTTTGGCACGGTTAGCACTATCGGCAATTTCTTTTGCTTCTTTAAGTTCTACAGTGCGCTCTGCAACTCGAATTTCTAAATCCTGATTTAGAAGTTCTGCTTGTTGACGGGCTTCTTCAATAGCAAATACTTGAGGTAAAGTTGTCCAGCAAGCGATCGCTACCCCCACAAATGCCACAATCATTACTAGAACTAGGATTAGGTTATTCTGCTGTTCGCTTGTACCTTGATTAAGCACCGATCTAAATGCCCAACCCATCAGAACTCCTCCACATACCAGGGCAATGATGGTTGTTACCTGAAACATTAACAAGTCTTGCATTGTTCCAGCAGCACTGTACTGATATCGCTCAATCCACCAAGCTGGTCGAAGAATAGGAAGTCGAATACGTCGAATCGCAAAATCTATTACTAAAATTGCCATCGGAGAAAGTAAACCAATCAAAAAGTATTGCCATTCCCAAGCTAAACCACCTACAAATAGAACGATCGCTTCCACGAAGAAAATTACTAATGACAGACGAGGGGCTAACACACCGGGATTATCGCGTTGTAACCACATAGATAAATGCAGCACTGTGAAAGACACAAACCAGCCAACATTACCAACAACCACGATATGGGGAACATCACCCCAGATGAGAAAGAACATTGATAGCCCAAATATCATTGCTAAAGCAGGGCCAAATACTCCGCGTGGAGATACAACGCCAAAGACTGGTGCCAGGTATTTATCTAGTGCAAGTTGATAAAGTATTCGAGGACAATTAGAAACAGCAGTAGCAATAGTAAGTAAACAAGAAGAAGTAAGTAAAAAAGTAACAAATAAGGATGCAGATTGCCCCCAAAAGGGTTTCGCCGCACCTACCAAATTGATAAATGAATCACTAGCACTAGCACCTTCCAAAGTATTACCAGGGGCTAAACGCATTACAACCCAAGTCCCAGCGGTAAAAATAACTGCACCTGTCCAAGCAGCAACATCTAGGAAACGGAGAGTTTGAATTGGGCTACGACTATCCGCCACAAATGAGGAAGCAGTCTCACTACTATAAGTGACAAAGGTGGCAAAAAATAACCATTTTGCCCATTCTGTAAAGTTTAATGAACCCCAACTTGTGGGAAAAAAACCAGGACTATCGGGAGATAAAATTAGCCAGCCCATGCCTTGAAAACTGAATGTTAGCAGTAGGCCAATAGACGGCATAATAAAAAAGAATAACAAGATGCTTACAGCTCTTGTACCACTTAAAGCTAAGATAAAAGGCAAGAGCATAAACCCCACCCGCAGGAACATTGTTGGTAGCTGAATATCAAATACCTGAAGATTCGACTTAACTAGATCGGTGAGGATAATCGCATTTAAAGATATACTGGAAGTCCAATTCAACAAATATCCAATTGCTGCATAACGAGCCACAATTGGATAGCGATGTAATAACCTCGCCATATAGTTAGGAGTACCCCCAGTCATATCTACCGAGCCTATTCCTAGCCTTTTTACCTGATAGTTAATTAACACCCCAATGAAAGTTGCTGGTAGCCAAACTAGCAAAGCTAATGGCCCTATTGCCGCATTAATGCTGGAGACTACCCCTGTCCAGCCAGGAATACCGGCTAAGCCAAAGCTATAGGTTTCCAGAGAGGTAAGACTGCGAGAAAGATGAGGTTTGGAAGATATATCTGATTGAGAATTATTCATCGTAAGTATGAGTTAATTAAATAGGTTGGGGTAAAAAACCAAGCTGTACGAAATATGACAAATAAGCCTTTAGCACGGTCGAGTTAATGGTGGGACAGATAATATTAGTATCACTTAGTCCTCTCTTGGTGTTGGCAGTATCAAATAGATGGGATAATGCTAAGGGAGTTGTTTCGATAAAAGTTTTTTCCTGATTTGATGTCTTCTTAATAAACAATGATGCCATCGGAGTTAAAGCATTTTCTGGAGACGTATTCAGTAACTTTACCTGCCAGTTTTGGTAGGGAATAGAAGGAACTGGATAGCCTAGTAAGTTAATGTCCGCAACCAATTGTTTAATTGATAAAAAAGACGGACTTAAGATATGAAAAGATTGCTCGAAGGCTTTGGGTTGACATGACAAATGATAAATTGCTTTAACTACATAGTCTACAGGAGCAAGGTTCATACTCATTTCCATCTCGGGTGCAGATCCCATTTGAATAAATCCTTTAATCATTCTACAAATCATGTTGCCAAGCTGAAAAGCACCTGTTTGACTATGCCCTGTTACCATGCCTAGTCGATAAATAGAGACGGGTACGCCGCGATCGCGAGCCGCCATGACTAATTTTTCAGCCACCCATTTACTTTGGGAATAACCATCCGCATATCCTTCACAACCGAGTAACGCCTCTGTCTCTAAAATTAATTTCCTGTTTTCATAGTTAGAAGATTGAAACACATCTAAGGTAGAAATATGATGTACTGGAATGGTCTTACTCCGAACTGCTAGACGTAATACTTCCTTGGTGCCACCAACATTTACATCACGCAAAGCAATATAAGGATAAACTAAATTTACATAAGCACCACAGTGATAAATAACTTCAAGTCTCTCTGCCAACTCAGTAAACTGGACTTCAGATAATCCGAATAAAGGCTTTGATAAATCTCCAACTACGGGCACAATCCTCGATCCAAATTCTTCTCGCCAAATTTGATAATTCTCTAAAGTTTTCCGTAATCGCTGACTAGCTTCTTCCTTACTATTAGCACGAATTAGACAGTAAATAGTGGACTGAGGATTTTTATGCAGTAATTCTTGAAGAAGAAAAGCACCAATGAATCCTGTCGCACCTGTTAAGAATATATAATCTATTTTTGTGGGATTAATCTTGAGAGGGCAGATTTTTTCATCTAAAACTGCATCAGCCCATAACTCGGCAGGAGTGGTTTCAAATTTGACGGTAGAGCCACAAGCTTGCACTGCCTCAATCACTTCAGCTAATCCAGCAATTGTATTAGCTTTGAATAGATACTCTAAAGAGATTTCTACCTCTAATGTTTCCCGAATACGAGATAATAATACTGCACTAAGGAGTGAATTACCTCCTGATTCAAAAAAGTTTTGATAAATCCCAACTTCGATGCCCAAAACAGAAGTCCAAATACGGGTAAGTTGTTCTTCTAGTTCGGTACGAGGCGGAACAATTTCCTCTAGAATATTCAAGTTAGGAACTGGCAAAGCCTGACGATTAACCTTAGCGTTAGGAGTTAATGGCAAGGCATCTAGAAAGACAATAATTGTCGGTACCATATATTTTGGTAGTTTATCTTTCAACCACATTCCGATCTCCACTGGATGCAGCTTTGACGATCTCGATTTTAACACCAGATATGCAACCAAACGACGATCTTCAGGAGAATCTTCGCGGACAACTACTACGCACTCCTGTACCGCAGAATGTTGCAAGAGAGTAGTTTCGATATCTCCTAATTCGATCCGATGACCGAAAATCTTTACTTGGGAGTCAATTCGTCCAATAATCGCAATATTACCGTCTGCTAGATAGCGAACCAGATCTCCTGTTTTGTAAAGACGGGCTGTAGGATCTTGACTAAACGGATCTTTGACAAATTTTTCTGAAGTAAGTTCAGGGCGATTGAGATAGCCGCGTCCTAATCCCAACCCACCAATATAAAGCTCTCCCTCTCCTTCTGTAATAGATTGTAAAGTATTATTCTTGCCTCGGGCGGATTCTCTAATTACATAAATTTTGGTATTTAAAATTGGGCTACCAATAGATATGGAGCTATTGCCTGGTTTGATCCTAGAAACAGTTGACCAAACTGTGGTTTCAGTTGGCCCATACATATTCCAAAGAGTAGCACATCTTTCTAGGAGTTGGTTGGCTAAAGTCCTAGTCATGGCTTCGCCCCCGCAAATAATTTTCAGCTCGGGCTTACCCTGCCAACCAATTGCTAATAACATTCGCCAAGTGGCTGGCGTAGCTTGGATAAATGTAGCACCAGATTCGGCGATCGCTTTGGCAAGTTGATTAGCATCTGATGCTACTTCCCGACTGACAATTACCTGAGTAGCTCCCACTATTAGGGGTAAGAACAGATCGGGAACTGATAAATCAAAAGAAAATGTAGTCAATGCCAAGAGAACATCTTCAGATGTCATTCCTGGTTCTTTTTGCATGGATAATAAGAGATTTACTACTGCACGATGAAGGATTTGCACCCCTTTTGGCTTACCAGTAGAACCAGATGTATAAATTGTATAAGCTAAGTTTTCAGAGGAGACAACACCTATCATATTTTGATTGCTAAACTGGGAGATAGCATCCCAATCCTCATCTAAACAAACGATCTGATTTGGGCGTTGAATTAAGTTTTCTAATAGGTGTTTTTGAGTTATTAAAACAGGTGACTGGGAGTCTTCTAGCATTAAAGCAATACGATCCGCAGGATAACTTGGGTCAAGAGGAACGTAAGCACCGCCAGCCTTTAAGACTCCCAAAAGTCCGATCAGCATATTCAAGGAACGATCGACGCATACTCCAATAAGGGTTTCTGAATTAACACCTAAGCTTTTCAGATAATGCGCTAATTGATTGGCTTTTTGATTTAATTCTTGATAAGTGATTTGCTCGGATTGAAAAATTGCCGCAATAGCATTTGGCGTTTGCTCTACTTGCGATTCTACTAATGTATGAATGCAGGAATTTTCGATGTTTTTCATTACAAACCTTGTTAAATAAAATGTGACAAATCTAGAGCGCGACGGGTGTGAAATTTTAGCATTTATTAGGTAGCCATTGCTTGCGCTTTACCGTCTTTGTTTAGGTTGCAAAGGTGGTAATCAATGGCACCAAACTTTTGGTTGTGGCATAGACTCATATAATTTACTAGATCCAACTAAACTCATCCGGAAGAAAACGAAAATTTAGGTAAATTTATAACTACCTTTCCGCAGCCTTAACTGCCACATGGGTGATTTCGAGTTGATGTCGGTGGCTCAAATTCCGATTCTTAAGTAAAAATACTGAGAAAATTGTTATGGGAGAATAATTGTGTTTCCCGCTAGGGGTGAGGATCGTTACGAGATTTTGTGTTGAATGATAAGGCAAAAGCCTTTTTATCAAACATTTTGCCGTTATTATGATATAATACCTCACCTAAATCAGGAAGTTAAACGCTCAGTCTATTAAAATAGGAGGACAAAATTTGACAGAACAATTGGGCCCTAATCCTAATAAACCCTATCCTTTAGCCGACCACCGCCGAGTATGCTTTATCAAAAATTTCGTGAAGTCGCCAAATATTATAGTTGGCGATTATTCTTACTATGACGATCCTGTTGACCCCGAAGGCTTTGAGAGAAATGTGTTGTATAATTATGGCAGCGATCGCCTGATTATCGGCAAATTCTGCGCGATCGCGACTAATGTTAAATTCATTATGAATGGCGCAAACCATAAGCTAGACGGTATTTCCACTTACCCATTCCCTATCTTCGGAAATGGTTGGGAAAGCGCAATGGATAAGTTGATGGACTTACCGAGTCGTGGCGATACTGTCATTGGTAATGATGTCTGGATTGGCTACGAATCCCTAATCATGCCGGGTGTTAAAATTGGTGATGGTGCGATCGTTGCAGCTAGAGCGGTTGTTGTCAACGATATTCCTCCCTATACTGTTGCTGGGGGAAATCCTGCGCGGCCAATCAAACAACGATTCAGCGATGCTGAAATAGCGCAACTTTTAGAAATTAAATGGTGGGATTGGGAGATAGATAAGATTACTCGCAACATTGATAAAATTATGGATGGCGATGTGATTTCTCTCTGTAATGCTTCCTAAATAATTCCTGTTCATCAAGAGAAGATTTCGGCGATTGAAATCGCAAATAATTCCTGTTCATCAAGAGAAGATTTCGGCGATTGAAATCGCATCTACACGATCGAAGTCCGCCTACGCGGACTAATGCAATTGAGGGATTTTCCTCCAAGGTTTAATCTTCCAATTGTCGCGCCGATACCTCAACTGCGGTGACATCAATCGTACCGGGAGGTGTCATTCGTTTAAAATGTCCTTCTTCAATTTTAAGCGGTTCGCCGCAATTAGGACATTGGCACTGAGTTTGATTTAAAGCAGGAAATTCATAACTACAGACTGGACAAGCATCTTGAATTAAGTTGCGGTTCAACCACCAGCGGAGACCGAAAAATGCGATCGCTGGTGCCAACAATAATAAACTGATTAAAATTAAAATCGACTTCACTACCCAGCCTAGACCAATTGACCCTAACAACCAGGCGATTCCCAGGATTATAAGCCAATTGCTAATACCAGAGAGATTGAGGGAAATTTTGGAACTGCCTTGGTTCACGGTTGTCTCCTTTGATATCCTTGCAGAGGGGATACTTCTATCCTACTCACAAATCAAGAAGTTGTTTAACTTGCTGGAGGAAGGTATCCGTACCGAAAGCGGCTAGGGTTTCCTCCCTCAACCAGTTGCGATTGCACCTTTTATCCTCCCCCATCAGCATTTCTATGCAAGCCACCGCCACCGCCTCTGCATCTCGGTGGGGAACTCGCCAACCTAGCATACCATCTTGCAGGGGATCGGCAGAACCATCTGCATCGCCAGCTAATACAGGAATGCCACAAGCGATCGCTTCTAAGTACACAATACCAAATCCTTCCTGAGACGGCATCACATAAGCATCAGCAACGCGGTAGTGTTCGACTAACTCTTCTGTGGGGACAAAACCCGCAAATATCACTCTTTCAGCCACACCTAAATCTGTTGCGAGTTTGGCTAACCGAGGTCGATCGTCTCCCCGTCCAATTACCAGATATTTGACATTAGGAAACGCTTGTGATATCGGTGGCAAAGCACGAATTGTCACATCAACGCCTTTGTAGATATCACCAGACCACAATCGCGCTACGGTCATCAACACCTTTGCATCAGCAAGATTATACCGCTCGATTAAGTGTTGTGGCTTGGGGCCGGGAGTGAAGATATTTCCATCTACAGTACAAGGCAATAGCTGGAATTTTTGGGGGTTGAGGTTGTTGGTTTCACAGGCGCGATCGCGCGTATATCTGCTAATAGTCCAAATTGTATCCGCTTCTCTGAGTGCTGTTTGATATTTATCCGGTAGCGGTTCCCAGATTTCTTTACCGTAGGTAATAACAGTATAAGGAATCTTTAAACTTTGGCAGATAGTTTGAATTAGCGGTGCTAATTTGATATGGCCGCAGAAAACTCGTTTAGGTCGTTCTTTGATTAAACAGATTAGTAATTTTGTCGCGAATCTAATTCTACCTAACCAAGCAGGATTAGTTTTGAGATAATCAAAATTTAGTGTTTTTGATTGATACGGATTTTGGCAGTCATGAGAATCTCGCAGCAGCAATATTTTTGCTTTTGGTATCGAGTTTACCTCTGTTGCCAATTGGTAAGCTTTGAGAATATCTTTAATGTAGGATTGAATGCCACCTTCGTTGGCAAATATTTCTAGGAAGCAGAAGATATAATTAGTAGTTTTCTCAAAGTTATAATTCAACTTTGCTTCCATGTCTCTTTAGCTTAACAAATACTCAATCTTCAATTTTTAATCTTTAATTTTTAATCTTTAATTTTTAATTTTTAACGCCCGTCAAGATTTCCCAACAGCACATCAGCACATCTAGGAAACTCCACGAGCGTCAAATTAAGCAAACTTCAGTCTTAGAACAAACCGAGAGTTAGGGATGTGTCAATTGGGAAAGTAGCACCAACACCCAACCAAATTGTCACCGCAGTTCCAAACAGGAAAACAGCAGTTGCAACAGGACGACGGAAAGGATTTTGGAACTTATTCACGTTCTCGATGAAGGGAACCAACATCAGGGCCAAAGGAATAGCACCCATGATCGCAATTCCCAACAACTTGTTAGGAAGAATGCGAAGGATTTGGAACACTGGCCACAAATACCACTCAGGTAAAATTTCCAAAGGAGTCGCAAAAGGATCTGCGGGTTCGCCCACCAAAGCGGGATCTAGCACTGCCAAACCCACGCAGAGAGCAAATGTCCCTATAATTACCACTGGGAAAATATAGAGCAGGTCATTAGGCCAAGCAGGTTCGCCATAATAGTTATGACCCATACCCTTAGCAAGTTTAGCGCGGAGTTCTGGATCGCTCAGATCCGGTTTTTTTACTGTTGCCATAATTAAGAGTGTTCTCCTTTTGGTTGTTGGCTGTAACGCAATTATTAATGTTGAATTTTGAATTTTTGACTCAAAATTCTGGGCGGGCACAGAGGCACCGCCCCTACAACTAAAAACTTACAAGGGGCCAGAAATGCCTTGCTTGCGGATCATCAAGAAGTGAGCCAGCATAAAGACTGCAATTAGCCAAGGTAAGACAAAAGTATGCAGGCTGTAGTAACGAGTCAAAGTCCCTTGACCAACGCTAACACCGCCGCGTAGCAGCTCAACAATCAAAGGCCCGACAAAGGGGATGGCTTCTGGTACACCAGAAACAATTTTCACGGCCCAGTAACCAACCTGATCCCAAGGTAGAGAGTAGCCAGTCACGCCGAAAGAAACAGTGATGACAGCCAAAATCACGCCTGTCACCCAGGTTAATTCGCGGGGCTTTTTGAAGCCACCAGTCAGGTAAACTCGGAAGATGTGCAAAATCATCATCAACACCATCATGCTGGCAGACCAGCGGTGGATGGAGCGAATCAGCCAGCCGAAGTTAACCTCGGTCATCAGGTATTGCACTGATGAAAAAGCTTCTGTTACCGTTGGATGGTAATAAAACGTCATTGCAAACCCAGTCGCAAACTGGATCAGAAAGCAAACAAGAGTGATACCGCCCAAACAATAGAAAATATTGACGTGGGGGGGGACGTACTTGCTTGTAACGTCCTCGGCGAGGGCCTGAATTTCGAGGCGTTCATCAAACCATTTGAATGGTTTTGAGTCGGTGATCTGCTTAGAAAACATGAAGCAAGAATTCCTAAAAATCGATTGCTGTATTTGAAATTTTACCCTCAGCAGTGGTGAGGGAGATTCAGAGGCAGATCGACTATCCCCTAGACTGCGATCGAGGTGACAGTTTTTTAACTACCACTTTGGCTGTATTTGTAGTGTATCGCAATCTGAGTCTACCATTCACGATTACTGCTCTTTAATTTCTGCCGAGTTCTCTCGCTGGCAGACGTGAGGCTGGGAAGGGATAACAGACGGTTAAGGGAGCTTTGTGCTCATTGTCAGGTAATTTAAGGCAGGTATATATGTACAAACGAGTTTTCGGTATTGCAGTTTTAGTGATTCTTCAGTTGGTGGCGGTGTTGGGCTGCTGGAGTGAGCCGGCTTTGGCGCTAACTGAGGAACAGCAACTTTTGAATGAAGCTTGGCGGATTGTTAACCGTTCTTATGTGGACGATACTTTTAACCATAAAAACTGGTGGAGTATCCGGGAACAGGCAATCAAAGAACCTCTGAAGAGTCGGGATGCCACTTACAGTGCGATTCAGAAGATGCTGGCGGTTCTGGATGACCCTTTTACTCGGTTGCTAAAACCTGAGCAGTACCGCAGCTTGCAGGTGAATACTTCTGGGGAACTGACGGGGGTGGGGCTACAAATTGGACTCGATCCGCAGACGGGGGTGCTGACTGTGGTGGCTCCTCTGGATGGTTCTCCCGCAGGTAAAGCGGGTTTGCTACCGCGCGATCGCATTCTCAAAATTGATGATGTTAACACTTCTGAACTCACGTTAGACGAGGCTGCAACTCGGATGCGGGGCGTTGCGGGAACGGTTGTGAAGCTTACGATCGCTCGTGAAGGTAGCGAAGCAACTGAGGAAATTCAGTTAGTGCGCGATCGCATCGCCCTCAACCCGGTCTATGCTGAATTACGCTCTGCTCAAGGAAGCATTCCAGTTGGCTACATCCGCCTTGCCCAATTTAGCGCTAACGCTGTACCTGAACTCACCAAGGCCGTGCAGCAGTTGGAACAACAGGGAGCCGATGCTTACATTCTAGATTTGCGGAACAATCCCGGCGGACTGTTGCAATCGGGGATTGAAACTGCCCGTCTGTGGTTGGATGCCGGCACCATTGTCTATACCGTCAACCGCCAAGGAATTATCGGCAGTTTTGAAGCGTCTGGAGAACCATTGACTCGCGATCCCCTGGTAGTCTTAGTGAATCAGGGAACTGCTAGCGCTAGTGAAATTCTTGCCGGGGCGCTTCAGGATAACGGTAGAGCTAAGTTAGTGGGCGAAAAGACCTTTGGTAAGGGCCTAATTCAGTCGCTTTTTGACTTGTCTGATGGTTCTGGCTTGGCTGTAACGGTTGCTAAATACGAGACACCGAATCATACGGATATTAATAAACTCGGTATTATGCCCGACAAAATAGTTGCCCTAGAACCAAATGAGGGCGATCGCATCCGCACCGAAACTGACCCACAATATCAAGCAGCATTAGCAATCTTGACAGAGCGAACGGTAATGGCGGTTGGAAAGAATTAAAAATTAAAAATTAAAAATTAAAAGTTATCGATATTTTAATTTTTAACTTTAATTTTTAATTATTCATTTGCATCGGCTGAGTTCTTTTCTACCCAAACGACAGGCCGTTGTTGAGAATCGACGCGATTAGTCTGCTCTTGCATAATGCTTTTAGCTTGGGCCGGGTCAAAGTTGTGATTGAAATCGGTTCGCACCCGATCCACTCGCACTTGAGTCAGCTTAACTTCGCCTTGAATTTCCCGCAACTTTTCTTGTACGGAGCGATGGTAGGGTAAAAGTTGTACTAGGGCAGAAGCTGCACATACTGAAAGTACGAGGTTTGTGGCTAACTTGGCCACTGTTTCCATCGCGATCGCTTGGTAAGGACTGCTTCGCTGAGTGCGCGTCTTTCTGCTCTGAAGACGGCGATCGCCTTTTTCTGGTTGGATAGGGGGGATAGCAGGTTGAATCGCTTGCATTATCTTGATATACCTTAACTCAGTTTGAGCTGTTGCCAAGTCTGGGAAAATCCAGGCAAGGTACACTTTGCCCTTATTTTTCAGGCTGATGGCTGCTGAAATTTTAAAGAAATTAAGTGATACAGAGGACAGAAAATAAAAATTAAATAGCCTGACCCGACAGTTGCACTTAAACTCATACCAGACAATTTACTCTATACCGAGCGATTATTATCCGGGAAGCTGAGCGCGTTAACAGTCGAGACAGGCAAGGGTAGCCATGCTTGCGGTTACGGTTCTACTTGTAGAGTTCCGTTGCGAGCCGGAAGGCCATAATTCCCGGAATCAAGGCTACCACTAGGGCAACAAAGACTTGGGTATCAGTTAGAGACATATTAGAAAAACTCCTTACTCACGGGGTTGAGCTTTAACCAATTTCAGGCAAATCGAGCGTTTTTGGAATAATTTGTTACATTTATTGATGAAATGACCGGGTTAGGTTAAGCTGAATTAAGGTGACACTTCGATCTACAGGGTAGGCAAATTGCCCTGAGTGCTTGGTGGACAAATAATTTAGGTGCAAAAAATTATTAATGCTAGATCAGTTTCTCGACGCTTACCCAAATTTTGGAATTGATGCCTTTTTCTTGTTAGTCATTTTAGTGGCTTTGGAAGCAGTGCTCTCAGCAGATAACGCGATCGCTTTAGCGTCTATCTCAAGGGGTATCGCCGACACTAAATTACAGACTCAAGCTCTGAACTTTGGTTTAGCGGTCGCTTTTGTTCTGCGGATTATTCTGATTCTCACTGCTACTTGGGTAATCAAGTTCTGGCAGTTTGAACTGCTGGGAGCGCTTTACCTATTGTGGTTAGTTTATCAGCACTTTATGTCTGCCACTGACGAGGACGGAGAGCATAAAGAACCACGATTTGCGAATCTCTGGCAAGCAATTCCGGTAATTGCTCTGACGGATTTGGCATTTTCTTTGGATAGTGTCACCACTGCGATCGCGATTTCTGACGAAACTTGGCTGGTACTTACGGGTGCTACTATTGGGATTATCGCCCTGCGGTTTATGGCAGGTTTATTCATCCGCTGGCTCGAAGAGTTTGTTCACCTGGAAAATGCTGGTTACATTACAGTCGGATTTGTGGGAATACGGTTGTTATTGAAAGTAATTAATGATAGTTTAGTTCCCCCGCAATGGTTGGTAGTTGTTACGATTGGTCTAGTCTTTTTGTGGGGATTTTCAGAACGTACTGTCGTGGAATCGACTGAAGGCATAGAAGGCGAATCAGTCGCAGAAATTGAGGGGAAACAGCAAGAGATATTACTGCAAGCTCAAGAGCAAGAAGCACAGAAATCTGAACTTTAAAATATTTTCAGCCTCTATATAAACCAAGTCCGGCGGTTGAAACCACATAAACCAAGTCCGGCGGTTGAAACCGCGTCTATACAAACCAAGTCCGCCTACGCGGACTATAGAAATGCAACCCGCGCAGGCGGGTTAAGTCTCGTGTAGACGCGATTTCAATCGCCCAATCATTTATTTACTCAAGCAACCAGGGAGTTAAACGGGGTTCCCAGCTTACTAATTCCTCATCTTTGAACCAGAGTTTAATCTCCCGCTGAGCAGTTTCTATCGCATCAGAACCGTGAATAATATTGCGGCCAACATTAACAGCAAAATCGCCCCTAATTGTACCAGGTTCAGCATTCAAAGGATTAGTTGCTCCAATCATTTTTCTCGCGGATGCAACCACACCATCGCCTTGCCATACCATCGCTACCACAGGACTAGAAATGATAAATTCTACTAATCCCGGAAAAAATGGTCTTTCGCGATGGACATCATAATGAGCTTCAGCGAGTTCGCGGCTGACTGAAACTAGCTTCAAACCTACTAGAGTAAAGCCTTTGGCTTCAAAACGGCCGATGATTTCGCCCACAAGTCCCCGCTGTACGCCATCGGGTTTAATCGCTAAGAATGTACGTTCCAAAATTAACTCCTACAAGTCTACTAACTCATACAAAACTTAGATTACCGCAGAAAGCCTCTCACATTACTGAAGAACTAATATCATGTCCGGTTAAATACTTGTCATTTTAAATACTTGTCATTGTTCGCTGTGCTCCGCAATCGCAGAGACTAGGCGATTGCTTTTTGCTTCTTCGTTAATATTGATTATAAACGCCAAACTCTAATAGTTTTATCTTCACTACCGCTGACAATTGTTTGCCCGTCAGCACCGATCGCAACAGAATTTACCGAACCAGAATGCCCAGAAAGGATTTTTAGCAGTTCCCCATTACTCAAACGCCGTAACTTAATTAAACCATCATAACCGCCGCTGGCAAGCATTTTTCCATCTGAGCTAATTGTGACTGAATTCACGGCGTAGGAATGACCCGAAAGAGTACGTAACAGTTTGCCAGTATGCAGATTCCAAATTCTAACTGTTTCGTCTTTGCTACCGCTGACTAAAGTTTGCCCGTCAGGACTAATTGCGATCGCTAAAATATCCCGCGTGTGGCCCGCTAAAGTGCTGATTAACTCCTCCGTAACTAAACGCCACAACCGAATAGTATTATCAGCCCCATCGCTGGCTAAAATATCACCATCGGGGCTGATGGTAAAAGCTTTAACCGAACCTGCATGACCCGTCAACGTGCCGATCAATTCTCCCGTATCTATCCGCCACAGCTTGACTGTCTGACTATAACTGCTGCTGTGACTGGCGATCGTTTCTCCGTCTGGGCTAATTGCCACCGGCATTGAACCTGAATCTAGACGCGATAATCCCGTAACAAAAGTACGAATCAGTTCGCCTTTACTCAGGCTCCAGAGCTTAATCGTACCATCGCCGCCGCCTGTGGCAAAAGTTGCCCCGTTGGGGCTGATAACAACATTTTTCACGCCGTAGGGATGGCCTGTCATCGAATGGATCTGTTCCCCGGTACTCAGCAGCCATAGCTTAATTTTGCCGTCTTCACCGCCGCTGACGAGAATTTTACCATCGGGGGCGATCGCCACCGATTTTACCCCGTCTGCATGGCCAGTGAGGGTTTGAATCTCCATTATTGTGACGATTGCCTGGTTTGAATCACTGCTTGCCTGAAGCCTAGCACTACTAAAATATTAGACAGTGTTAAGAATAATTCTGCACCCCCATGCAACCAGTCGATATTGGCCAACGAGTCGCCATAAGCTACTTTGGCATAAATTCCAGCGGGAATAGTAATAGCAACGAACACTAGAGTACCGTAAAACCCAATCAGAGCCAACCGAGGTACTTGTCGCGATCGCGTCAAAAACCACAGAAAACCTAAGTAGGGAAAAAGTGATAGAGCAAAAATAGTTTCTTTGGTCATTAATTGTTAGTTGTTAGTTGGTAATTGGTAATTGGTAATTGGTG